>CAZVDE010000003.1:68931-97019 GCA_964626065.1 uncultured Clostridiaceae bacterium
ATTGTCACCGCCAGGATCACATCACCGCCGAAACCGGCAGCAGAACCTTCATACATACCGTCAGGTAAGGTGATCTCATAAGGTGCGGCTGTTTTCTGCTCCGGCTCCGCTAAGCCCGCTGTCTCCCCTGATGCATCAAGAGCATTTTGCACCGCCTCCATGATAGCTCCACTAGAAACGGTCACACCCGAAACGGCATCTACCTGTGGCGAATTGGCTTTCACAATAGCCTCTGGGATCTGTTCAATGGCCCGATCGGAGATACCGGGTGTATCGGAATGCTTCTTAACCGCTACAGCCGTGATCTGCCCATCCTCTACCGTGACTTCCACTTCAAGGGGCCCGCCGAACGAATCGGCCCGGCCCGCATAGACACCGTCAGCCCAGCCCGCAACCTCTTCTTCCTTGGGATAAAACACCGCATCGAACTGCTGCAGGGCACGCCGCACTCCCGCGGTTAAGGCGCGGGAAGAAACGGTTGCCCCCGACACCCCTTGGATATCCGGGCCTAATGAAAATCCGCTGTCGCGATCCAAAGCTATAAATTGATCCAAGAAGGCGGCCTTGGTAATTAGTTCACCCAAGCCCGGATCCTCGCTGTGCTCCAAGATTCGGATTGACTCAATTTTTTGCTCCGCATCTAAAACAAGCAGGAACCTAATTGGCCCGTTAAATCCTTTTTGTTCAGCAACAAAGGCCGTCTTAAACGGGTTTCCATCTTCATCGCGCCTGAGATAGTAGCGAATTTCGCCTTGGTCGACAATTTCGTAGTCATCAATGCCCAGCAAATCGGCAATGGGAAGATGCCGTCCCCCACTGATTACGGGGGCGACGGTAGGCCCCATTTTTTCTACAACGACGAAGACCGAGGCCACCACAAGCAGCACCGCCATTGAGATGGCTGCCCCTTTATAACGGGCCTCCTGCGTTAAGCCCACCCCAAAAATGTTGGGAATTGTTAATGATTCTAGGGCGGGCGCTAATGCGTTCATGGTCAAAACAGCAAAGGTGACGCCTTCAGGAAATGGCGTGTACTGCCTGATTACCAGGGTTAAAACGCCGCAGCCTATGCCAAACAGAAGCTGGCCTGATGGCGTTACAGGCGAAGTAACCATATCGGTGGCCATAAACACCGCCGCAAAAAGTAGGCCCCCGGCAGTTATGGTATACCAAGGATCCAAACCCCACAGGACCGCCAAAGCGAAGGCGCTGCCAACATAACCTACCGGAATGCGCCAGTTAATATGCCCTTTATAAAGAAGGTAGGCCGCCCCTAAAAGGATGGCAATGACCGATGTTTCGCCGATACTTCCCGCCACATTGCCCCAAACCAAGGGCCAGGAGAAAACGCGCTCGCTTAACAAGGGTGTTGCCCCGGTAACCACGTCAAAAGGCAGGGTAAACTTGACCAGCTGTGAAGTAAAGGCCAGCAGCAAGATTGCCCTAGCCCCCAAAGCCGGGTTGAAAATATTATGGCCCAAACCGCCAAAGGGCAGTTTGACTAAGGCTATGGCCAGAATAGAACCTATAACCGGAATCCACCAAGCGGTACCCGGAGGCAAAATCAAGCCCAGCAGCAGGCCTGTTACGGCAGCACTGCCATCGCCAAACACACCTTTAGGAGTTAAAGGCACCCTGAGCATAACCGCCTCTGTCAACACGGCTGCCGCTGTGCTTAAAAGCATGATCAGCCCAGCCCGCCAGCGGAAAAAGACAAGACCGGCTACCACTGCGGGCAAAAGAGAAATAAGGACATCAACCATTATTCGTTCTATCGTTAACGGACTGCGAAGAAACGGACCCGTTTTAATCTGCATATTTTTCACCCCTAGCTCACTTTTTCCTTCGCCGCGGCTAAACCCGCTTTGCCCTTCTTAATCCAGGTAACCAAGGCCCGTTTGCTCGGGCAAACGTAGGAGCACAAACCGCATTCTATACAATCTTGCACCCTCAGTTGGCCCGCCTTGGCAAACATACCTTGAACAGAATACTCCCCTAACAAACTGGGCGTCAGCCCCATGGGGCAGGCCTGCACACATAGGCCGCAGCGAATGCAGGGCCTGTTTTCATCAAAGGCCGCCTCTTCCGCGCTAAGACCCAGCACAGCGGAAAAACTCTTGACGACCGGGCCCATAAGATCCACAACCGGCTGCCCGGTCATGGGCCCGCCGGCCACAATTGCCGCCGGTTCGCCTAAAAATCCGCCGCAATAGTCAATCAGATCTGCAATGGGGGTCCCCACCCGAACCAGAAGGTTGCGGGGATCCACAACCGCACCGCCGGATACCGTGACAACCCTTTCATACGAAGACTTGCGCTGTGTTATGGCCTCATAGACGGCGATTGCCGTATGCACATTCTGCACAACGCAGCCCACCCCGGCCGGCAGGGCGCCACTGGGCACTTCCCTATTTAGAACCGCCTTAATGAGCTGTTTTTCGGCACCCTGGGGATAACGCACCTGCAGTGCCTCAACGGATAATTCGTCCATTCCGGCTATCTGCTCGCGCACAACCTCTATTGCATCCGCTTTATTTGATTCGATGCAAATTATTCCCCTGTCGGCACCGGCGGCCTTCATCATCGCCTGCAGCCCGCCTACCATCTCCTCTGCCCGTTCCAGCATTAAGCGATGGTCGCAGGTTAGATAAGGTTCGCATTCTGCCCCGTTAATCAAGACCGTGTCCACCGGTGTGGGAGGATTTAATTTAATATGGGTGGGGAAACCCGCGCCCCCCATACCCACGATCCCCGCTTCCTTCACAGCCTCTCGAATGGCGGCCGCGGACATCTTCTTCGCGCCGGTTGCTCCGGACGCAATGGCCCTTTCATCTAAGCCGTCATTTTTTATAACAACGGACAATACCTTGTGGCCGTTGAATAAGGGGCGTTCTTCCACTGCAATAACCTCGCCCGATACACTAGCGTGCACCGGTGCGCAGACGAAAGCCTTCGCTTCGCCTATTTTCTGCCCCATCTTCACCCTGTCCCCCGTGCTTACCACCGGCTCGCAAGTCGCCCCTAAATTCTGCTGCAAAGGAATGACTGCAATGGCCGGGGCCGGCAAAACTTCGATGGGCTTCCCTGCGGTGGCCCGTTTGCGGTGGGGTATATCTCCCCCGCCCCGCGGAAATGTTCTTTCAATCAAGCTGGTTCACCCTTTCCATATAGCTATCTCAAAGGAGAATGTTATCACAAATACAGATGTAATATTCCACTAACCCGCTTAATTTCCTGCCCACATAACTAAAACGGCCCCTCTTGGGGAATTCTAACCAAGAAAGAAAGGAGAATTTAATATGAGCAAAAACAGCATCCCCGCCCACCGGGCTTTACACAAGTTCAAGTACGAACTCGCGGCGGAACTGGGGACCAATTATGAGTACAAAACGGGTTATTGGGGTAACGTTGCCGCGCGCGAACATATTTCGGAAGGAGGACCACTCATGCGCGGGCTGCTGGCCTCAGCGGAGTTAAGGGCCGCCCGTGACATCACCCTTCCTTCATAAACGCGCAAAAAAGCACCGTTGCGGTGCTTCTTACTCATTCTTTCGTAATACAAACTGCCACCGCTCGCTGTCAGTGCTGCGGGGGTCGCTGCTCAAAAAATCATAGCAGGCCAGAAGGGCGAAATTCGCTTCTTCCGCCAGTTTTTCAATTTTTTGCGGCACCCACAATTTCTGCCGATGTTCCTCCTGTACCCGATCATAACGGCCATCCTCCGTCATGATAAAAAATGTCAGGGTCATTGTGCAGATATCCGGGCCCCAAGTATAACTGTTATCCCAAAAATAAGCGAAATCTGTTTGTAGATCGGCATAGAATTGATCACCGTAAATAACCTGCAGTTTATAAGCGGAATTGAGATCAAAAAGCCACAAGCCGCCCGGGCGCAGATGCTTATGCACCCGGTTAAAAGCTTCCTTGAGTTGGGTACCTTCCGTTAAATAGTTCAAGACATCACAGGTACTTAAGACGGTATCAAACTCTTGCGCGCCAAGATCTAACTCCAATAGGTCCTGAGCCAGAAAGGGGATGTTCAATCCCAACTGCATCCCTTTTCGGCGGGCCTCCGCCACCATTTCCGTCGATCGGTCCACCCCCGTTAGGTCATACCCCCGTAAGGCCAAGGGAATGGCGATATTTCCCGTACCGCAGCCAACATCGAGAACCTGTCCCGGATCGTGGCGGTATAGCGCACAGAGGGCCAAAAGATATTCCACCCAGCGTTTATAGTCCGCATCGATACAGCGATCATAAATGCGGGCTAAATAAGTGTACGCCGGCTTCACGCCCAGGCGACCCTTTCCGCATCCGCCCACAACTTGTTCAGAGCGTAGTAGTCATACGCATCCTCCAAAAAGACATGTACCACCACATACCCATAATCCAGGAGAACCCAGGTGTTATCCCCCCGCCCCTCCATGCGCAGCAGCTCTACACCTGCTTCTTCCAAGGCGGCCGAAATTGCATCCACAATTGCTCGGATCTGAACATGGGTAGCTGAACTGCAGATAACAAAATACTCCGTGTCTACCATTACATCGGGCATTTTTAAAACCTCAACATTATCTGCTTTTTTGTCATCAGCGGCTCGAGCGGCTGTTTCGGCAACCAGTAGGGCGCTGTTCTCGATCAAATTCCCACACTCCTATCTTCTCAAATATAGTCTTGGCCTATAATCACGGTCACTTCCGCGCCGGCCCCGTCCGTTGTTTCAATGACAGCCTTGAGATAGGCCGCCAAAGGTTCTACCCTTTTTGCATTTCTCGCGGAAACGAGAATCTTAGTCTGAGCATAATTAAAGTGCTCCGCATTACCCCGCGATGCCACATGATAACCATAGGCAGTTAGATCATCCGCGACCTTACCCGCAATCCCGGCGCGGCCATTTCCGTTCAAAACGACTAATTTCAACGGCTCGGGCTCGCCCCAAACCAGCGTATCAATGACCGGCTGCGCTTTCTGAAGATCGACTATCCAATACCAGGCGTCGTTGATTTTCGTGCTGTTGCCCGGCAGCACACCCGTCTGCACCTTATCCGCAGAAAACTTGGTTGCGGACAAACTCAGATCAAGCACCACTTCCCAGGGCACATTAGTATTTACAATTCGAAAAGCCTGACTGAGCAGTTTGGGCAGCTTAATAAGGGAAGAAGGTTTAAGGACCTTCGCCACCAGTGCTTCAAAAAACTGCCTCTGCCGCTCCACACGGCCATCATATTGTTCTTTAGAGGGATCTACCAGGGAGACATCGCCTAAACCATCGCGGTAGCGTACGAACTTTAGGGCATTTTTCCCATCCAAAAGCTGCCGACCCGGCAGCAGGTGAATGTCCAAACCCTGGGCATGATCTGTGTATTTCATCTCCTTAGCTACGTTCAGTTCCACGCCGCCCAAAAGATCCACCATCTGCTCAAAACCTTGAAAATCGGTGTGCACATAATACTTTACCGGTGTGTTCAACAAATTGGAAACGGCCTCCAACGCCATGGGCGCTCCCCCATGGGCATAGGCGGCATTGATCCGATCCCAACGCTGACGGGAAGGAATCCAGACCCTGGTATCACGGGGTATGGATAGGATACCCGCTTCACCCGTCCGGGTATCCAACGAGAGTAAGAGCACGGTATCGGCGCGCACACTCGCTTCCTGCAGCTCATCTGTGCCTAAAAACAGAATTTGCAGGCGCTCGTCTCTTAAGCCCGAGACAGGCTGAACATCAAGCCCCCGGCGGTAGCTGTACCACGCGGTAAATAACATAAGAATAATGGCGGCCACGAACAATAAAGAATAACCTACAATCCGCCGGCGGCGATATTTTTTTCTTTCCTGCCGCCGTTTTTCCAGTTCAGCCCGGCGCAGTAGGACTTCTTGTTCTGAAAGCATCGTTTTTCCCTCCACTACAAATATTCGCAGCCTCAGTCCCATATTAGGGCATATTATTCATATAATCTATGGCGGCGTATGTAATGTTCCACCTGTTCGGGCACTAAATACCGGATGGAATGGCCGCAGCGCACCCGGTTGCGGATATCTGTGGAGGAAATGGCCATGGCGGGGACTTTGAGCACATGGAAGCGATCCTGATGCTCGTCCACCCATTTTTGCGTAGCCAGCGGTAGTTTTTCCAGGGAAAATCCGGGCCTGCTGGCGGCAATGAAATGGGCTATTCTTAAAAGTTGATCAGAATCTTTCCAATCAATAATCTCGAAAACGGCATCGGCCCCCGTAATGAAAAACAGTTCACAGCCCGGGCCGTATTGTTCACGCAAAATGTGCAGCGTGTCAATGGTGTAGCTAACACCTTCCCGATCGATGTCGATGCGGGAGACTTCAAAATGGGGATTACCCAAGGTTGCCAAAACGGTCATCATATAGCGGTGCTCCGCGGAACTGACCTTTTTCGCAATTTTATGGGGTGGAACCCCCGAGGGTAAAAACAGCACCTGATCAAGTGCAAATTCGAATCGGGCGCCCTCGGCCGTGACTAGATGGCCGTAATGGACCGGATCAAATGTGCCCCCCATGATTCCAAGCCTGGTTACCTCTGCCGTCATCGCTCTTCCCCTTTACGGTAGTCTAATCTGCGGTTCTTCCAAGGCCTGGCGATACAGTAGAAAATTGCGGCCGATCGTTTGGACCACAGTGCCGTTGAGAGTATGGGCTATCTCTTCCGCCAAGGCCTTTGGCTCTGCTAGACAGTTTTTCAATGTGCGCACTTTAATTAATTCCCTGGCCTCCAAAGCCGCATCGAGCTGATTGAGCAGTTCAGCGGACAAACCGCCTTTTCCAATCTGGAAAATCGGTTCCAATTCATTGCCCAAGCCCCGTAAATAGGCCCTTTGTTTGCTTGTGAGCATCTGTTACCCTCATTCCATATATTCAAATTCTAATTCTCCAACCTTGACAATGGTCCCTTCCGGGATCTCCATTTCCGCCAAGGTTTTGTACAAACCAATTTTTTCAAACAAATTCTGCAAATAACTGATGGCTTCAGGATTATTCAAATCAAGCCGGCGCATCAGCTTGGCCAGCCCAGTCCCCTTGACCACATACTCGTCGTTTTCCCTAACGACTTCATAGTCATCTACTGAACCATGTTCCTCTGTGGGCAAAACAAGCTCTTCAACAACCTCAATAGGTTCATCAGCTTGTTTGTACGCCGCCACCAGCCCATCCACATGCTGCATCAAAGCACGCGTGCCCTCCGTTGTGACAGCCGAGATCACGAAAAATTCCCTGCCGTCATTAGCCGCTATTTCCCGCAAACGCTCCAGGTTATTTCGGGCCTCCGGCAGATCGGCCTTATTGGCCACCACTATTTGGGGGCATTGGGCAAGTTCTGCGCTGTACAGGCGCAGCTCCTCGTTTATCTTGTGATAATCATCAAGCGGATCACGGCCATCAACTCCGGCGGCATCAATAAGGTGGAGAATGAGCCTGGTCCGTTCAATATGCCGTAAAAACTCGATACCCAAACCCACTCCGGCGTGGGCGCCCTCAATTAGGCCGGGAATGTCCGCAATTACAAAGGACCGCCCCGGTTCTAAAGAAACCACGCCAAGATTGGGCGTAAGAGTAGTAAACGGATAATTGGCCACCTTAGGCCGGGCCGCCGAGACAACCGCCAAAAGAGTAGATTTCCCCACATTGGGGTAGCCCACCAAACCCACGTCCGCTAAAAGTTTCAGCTCCAACTCCACCCGTAATTCCCGGCCCGGCTCGCCCCGCTCCGCGAAAGCGGGCGCCTGCCGTGTAGGCGTGGCAAAACGGGCGTTTCCCCTGCCGCCTCGCCCACCGGGCAGAACAAGAACGCGAGTGCCCGCGGTAGTCAGATCTAACAGCACTTCTCCTGTGGGCCCGTCTTTGACCAAAGTACCGGGGGGAACCCTGATCACAAGATCTTCGCCATCTTTGCCGGCCATGTTTTTAGATTGGCCCGCCTGGCCCGAAGGGGCCACGAATTTGCGGCGGTAGCGAAAATCAATCAGCGTTGACAGCCCTTCGTCTACCACAAAATAAATGCTGCCGCCCCGCCCACCGTCTCCGCCGGCGGGTCCGCCCGCGGGAACGTATTTTTCCCGCCTGTAACGGACAACCCCATCACCGCCGTCCCCCGCCTTTAGGTAAATGCGGGCCTGATCGATAAACATCTTTGCCCTCCTTTGAAAAAATCCCCTTTGCACCGTAGCACAAAAGGGATTCTGGTTACGCTAATGCGGCTTCTGTTACGATACTGACCGCCCTGCCTGTTTTGCCGAGACGCTCAAAGGAAACATAACCGTCCGCCAGGGCAAAGAGGGTATCATCCCTGCCGCGGCCGACGTTCTGGCCCGGCCTGATCTTGGTCCCCCGCTGCCTGATAATAATGCTTCCCGCCGAAACAAACTGGCCGTCATGACTCTTTACACCGAGGCGTTTGGCCGCAGAATCCCGGCCATTACGGGTACTTCCACCACCTTTTTTGGTGGCAAAAAGCTGTAAATTAATCCTCACGGTAGGACACCTCCTTTAAATTGACATACCGTTGATATTCTTTATTTGTGCTAATATCCACTAATCCCGCATAGAAAACTGTTAAGATTAACTGCGCCTGATCCCATTTTTCCCGGGCTAAGCCAGACGGCAAAAGACAAAGCATAGATCCTGTTTCTGCATTGACTTCCAGGCGGCAGTCGATTGCTAACACCTTCTTCAAGCCTAGGGCGGCTGTCTGCGTCAGGGCTGAAACCGCGGCACACACCACATCTTCTCCAAAATCGGCATAACCGGCATGGCCCCGGGCTTGAAAACCCCACCAACCCCGTTTAGACTTGAAGAATTTGATTTCGGTCATGGTTAGGCTTCTGTAATCGACTCTATAACGAGCTTCGTATAGGGCTGCCGATGCCCCTGTTTTCTGCGGTAATTTTTCTTGGGCTTATACTTAAAGACAATAATCTTTTTTTGTTTGCCCTGTTTGGCCGCTTTGGCTACCACTGCAGCACCCTCAATATACGGTTGGCCAACTGTGGTTTTGCCATCCCGGTTGAGCAAAAGCACCTTGTCCAACACGACCTCCTGGCCCTCGTCAACCTTTAGCTTTTCCACATAGATGGCATCCCCCTCTGAAACCCTGTATTGTTTGCCACCCGTTTCAACTACGGCGTACATGCAGTCCACCTCCTTTGTTAGACTCGCCAAAACAAGGTATATTAAGCCGGATTTATGAGCCGGTCTAATCATTTCAGGGTCGCCCCTGTCCGAAAGAAACCCGTTTTGTGCGGTTTCGCTGCCCAAATGCCACACTTGGGCACCTACATCAATCATTTTAACATCAGCCCGCCACCCTGTCAATCAGCAGATTTTTGCTGCACTAAACGGGCTAAGGCGCTTGTTTTGTGCACCTCAACGATTTCCACCTCCACTGTCTGGCCAATACGCGATTGGCACTGCAGACATTCAATGATAAAACCGTTGATGCGCCCTACCCCGCTTTCGCCGTGCCTGGCGTGCGGATCAGAAATTGTCAACTGCAGCCTCTCGCCCACTTGGACCGGCGAGGATCTGCGCTGCAATTCGGTGCGCTTTCCCGTGTTCAGTTTATAGAAACTGCGGGCGACACTGTCATCGCCCTTAATAAAGATTGATTTGCCCGTTTTCTGCTCCAGAGCTTTCAGAGTACTTCCTTCAGCACCGATGATCTGCGCAGCCACGGCGGAATGGCACTGCACCATGATTGCCTCAACGCCCTTATCCACGGCCAACGAACGAACATCTGCGGCGATCTGCAAAGCCAATGCTTCATCCGCGATGACCTTCCCCGATCCGCTGCATAGTGGGCATTCGGTCTGGAGCATCTGGTCCAGGGGCTTTCGGCTTTTTTTACGCGTCATTTCCACAAGGCCCAAGCTGGTGAACCCCAACAATCTGGTTCTGGTTTTGTCCGCTTCCAGACTGCCCGCCAGCTGCCGTAGGACCGCTTTGCGGTTTTCATCTTTATACATATCAATAAAATCGATGATTACGATCCCACCCACATTGCGCAGCCTCAACTGGCGCGGAATCTCCTCCGCGGCCTCCAAATTGGTTCTAAAAACGGTCTGCTGCAGATCCTTTTTACCTACGTATTTTCCTGTGTTTACATCTATACTGAGCAGCGCCTCCGTTTGATCAAAAATCAAATACCCGCCGCAATCCAGCCAGACCCGCCGGCCGCTGGCCCTTTCCAAATCCTTTTGCAGGCCCAAATGCTGAAACAAATCCAAAGCACCCGTGTAAAGCTGTACATGGTGGGGCTTTTTCAGCCCCAGTTCGGCCAGTTCTTCTTCTACCTGTACCTTCAGTTCGGGCTGATCCACAATGATCTCGGTACCTTCCGCGGCAACTTGATCGCGCATGATGCGATGAATGAGATCATAATCCCGATACAGCAGCGCCGGGGCAGATCTCCTCCTCTGCAGCCTTCTGATCCGTCTCCATTCTTTCAGCAAAAAGCGCAAGTCCTCTTCAAGCTCTTTTTTGCTGCAGCCCTCCGCCACGGTGCGGACAATTAATCCCACCCCTTTAGGGCGGATCGTCTCCGCAATTTCTTTCAACCTTTCCCTTTCCTTTTTTTCAACTATTCGCCGGGAAATCCCAGTCTGATCCTGATAGGGCATTAGGACCACAAAGCGCCCGGGCAGGCCGATATCAGGGGTTACACGGGGACCCTTTGCCCCATCGCCCTCTTTAGCCACCTGCACCATCAGATTATCGCCTTTTTTCAGGTTTTTCCGTGCTTTTCGCCCGGGCAGATCGGGTAAAAACAAAAAGGCGTTGCGGCCCGTGCCGATGTCCACGAAAGCCGCCTCCATACCGGGCAGGATGTTTTCCACCCGGCCCTTATATACATTTCCCTCAAGACGTTCTTCCCCGCTCTGCTCCAAGTAATACTCCACGAGGCGATTATGTTCAATAATCCCTACTCGCACCTGGTTCAACAGCGAAGAAATCGCTATTTTTCTATTCATCCTCAACCTCTATTCCCATTGGTTCACTATAATTTTCACCGGTTTTGATCAACTGCCCCGTTCTGGTAATTAGGGCGTCCCGATGCGAAAAATCTAACAGTAAGCCTAGTTCGTCGATACGCAAGTTGCCCTCGCTGCCAAGGGCACTGCGGGCAGAGACGCGCACACCCGCGGCAGCAGCCCGGCACCCGCCCACCTCAAACAGCAGCGGCCGGATGTCCAAACTGCGCTCTCCCCTTTTAGTCTGCCTTTTTATGACAAAGGTATCCATCTCTTCCAGCATGCGCAGCCGTGCTTCGAACTGCGCCTGATTGCGGCCGGGAATAAATATCTCGTAGGCGGCTGCGTTGATCGTACTCATCAAAGCGGGAGTCCGGGCAGGTAAAATTTCGGCCCTTAAAACGCACAGGCCCCGAGGCAGATGCTGATTATAGATGGCGGTAAACTCTGCCGCCGAAACATCTTTCGTAAAATCAAAATCGCCATACTCCGCCGTACTCAACACCCCCACCGGCAGGGCAAACCCGAAACTCATCTTCGGCCTGGGGCTGTAACCCTCTGAATAGGCAATGGGCAGCCCACTGCGGCGGAGCGCCCGCTCCATCGTGCGCAGCAGATCTAGGTGGGATAAGAAGCGCACTTCGCCGCCTACTGAGAAGCGAAAGCGAATCGTGCAGCACATCAGTTTTTCCCCCCCGCCAGTTCAATATCTACCGCCAAATCCGGGCAAACACCGCAGTCACTGCAGCCATCGCGCCGGCAATCGGGTGTGGGTTCGCCCTTTAACGCCCGCTCCCATTCTGCCAGCAAAAACTCCCGTTTGATTCCCGCCCAAAGATGGGCCCAGGGCAACTTTTCCGTGAAAGGCCTAGTGCGGCCGGCGTACCAATGGGGGTCAACCCCACAATCGGCAAAAGCCCGCTGCCAAAGATCAAAACGAAAACAATCGCTCCAGCTGTCGAATTGGCAGCCCAAATCAACCGCCCGGCCCAAAACTGCCGCCAGCCGGCGATCACCCCTGGCAAATACTGCCTCCAAAAAACTCTCTTCCACCTTAGGATAGGAAAAACGGATCCCGGGCCGGCGTAATTTGCGTTTCAGATAATCCTGCTTTTCCCGTAATATCTCGCTAGATTCCTGGCCCATCCACTGAAAGGGGGTATGGGGTTTGGGCACGAAAGAGGCCGCGCTTATCGTCACCTCCGGCCTGCGCCTTGAGGCGCCGTATTCACTTCCCCACGCCAGCACTTCATGGGCCAAATTAGCTATGCCGTCCAGATCCGCTTCAGTTTCGGTAGGCAGCCCGATCATGAAATACAGTTTTATTGCATGCCAGCCCGCGGAAAAAGCACCCTGCACCGCCTGCTTGAGATCCCAATCAGAAACATTTTTGTTGATCACGTTCCTTAACCGCTGCGTTCCCGCCTCCGGGGCAAATGTCAGCCCGGTCTTGCGCGTTTTTTGGATCTCTTCCGCCAGTTCCACCCCGAAAGAGTCTAAACGCAGAGAGGGTAAGGACACGCCAACTCCACAACCTTGAAATTCGGCTATTAAATCTTGTACTAGGCTCTTTATCTGAGAATGATCCCCGCTGGACAAAGAAGACAGTGATATTTCATCATAACCGGTGGCTTTGACCAGTTCACGCAAGGTTGCTTTTAGGGTATCCGCTTCCCGTTCTCTTACCGGCCGATAAATCATGCCTGCCTGGCAAAAGCGGCAGCCTCGCGTACAGCCGCGCATGATTTCGGCGATAGCCCGGTCATGCACCACATCCACAAAGGGTACCACAAATTTGGCGGGGAAGGCCGCTTCGTTAAAACCCACCACAACACGTTTTTTAATCTGCAAGGGAAGGCCCGTTTCAAGGGGCTGCAGAGAGGCGAATGTGCCGTCTTCGTTATAGGTGGGCCGGTAAAACCCGGGTACGTAAACACCCTCAATCCCGGCCACGGCGCGGAGAAACTGTCCCTTATCCCTCATGTGGCACCAGCTGCCCGCGGCCAAATCCAAAATTTCGTGAATTACTTCTTCTCCTTCACCTAAGACAACAAAATCGAAAAAATCAGCCAGGGGCTCAACGTTAAAAGCGGAAGGCCCGCCCGCCATAATTAAAGGGTAATCCTCGCCCCGTTCGCTGCTCAAACGGGGAATCCCCGCCAAATCCAACATTTTTATAATATTAGAGTAGCTCAGCTCGTGCTGTAGCGTAAAACCGACAAAATCGAAATCTTTCAGCCCCCGACCGGATTCGAGGGCAGTAAGGGGGATACCCCGCTCCTCCATTTTTTGCTGTAAATCAAGCCAAGGTGCATAGGCCCTTTCCGCCAGGGCATCGGGTCTGGCATTGATAATGTCGTATAGTATTTTGTAACCCAAATTGCCCATGCCCACATCGTAAATGTCCGGGAAAGCCAGGGCGACCCTACATGCAGTATTAGCCCAGTCTTTACGGCAGGCATGGAGCTCGCCGTTGGTATACCGAGCCGGTTTTTCCACATATGGCAATAAAGGCAACAGACGCTTGTCCACACCGTCACTTCCTATTTGAGCACATTTGCAATCTTGCACGCTATACCGTGTTCGAATACCGCTTGAATTAGTTCTAATTCGCCGACAAAACCCAAGGTCCGGCCTTCCAGATCTAAAACACAGATCAAATGATAATGGGGCGGCTGAAATAAATCAAGCACCTCACCTAAAGAGGTCTCTTCGGTAGCTACCAGATAGCGGCCTACTAACGCCCGTTTTAGGCGCAGCTGCTGCTTTTTGTAAGTCAAATAACGCATAAAGACATAGCTCGCGTTTTTTTGTTCCTGCCGGGCTGACCAAAAAAGCATGCAGCCGCTAAAAATGAAGAGCGGTGCCGCCTCTTTTCCCAGATAAAGTAGGAATCCCCCCCACGCGGCCAAAAGGGCGCTCAGCACCTGCCCCACACGGGCAATCGCCGCAGTGGCCTGTTTAAAGCCGCGGCGCCGTACCAAAACACTGCGCAGCACCCGGCCCCCATCTAAGGGCAGCATGGGCAGCAGATTGAAGACGGCCATGCCGAGGTTGGCCCGGACGAAAAAATCGTACCACTCCGCGGTAATGGGCAGATAGGGAAATAACAAGCTGCCTAAAAAGACTAGAAGAACATTGCTCGCAGGCCCCGCGATAGCAATGATCCACTCAATTTCGGGATTAAGCTGCAAAAGGGCCCCCAGGCGCGCAACACCACCGAAAGGCAGCAGCTCTATATCGATAACCTCGAGCTTGTACGCCTTAGCCATAAGGACATGGGAGGTTTCATGCCACAGCACGATAGCAAACAGCACCAGCGCCTCCGGCAGCCTGCCGTAAAGAAAAGCACCCGCCAGAAATAGAAAGAAAAAGGGATTCATTTTCAGAGGAATCCCAAAGAAGGTACCAAAGCGCATTATCTCACCGTCCGGAAAAGACTTGAGGCCAGGCTCTAAACCAGGACCCAAGATCCCATTCAGCGATGGGCTGCAAGAACTCAACCCTGCTGAGCACCGGTTCCAAGGAGAAGTCTGTGGATACAATAAAGGATATATAGTCTTTGACAGGTTCAATAAAATCAACATCAATATTAACCAAAACGGCCATAACTAAGATTATGCCCAGTGCCAGCACAAGATCTCGAATGAAACGCTGCATCATAACGGCGCACCCCCTTTTTTACCGGCCCGTTATTCCAGTATATTACGGGGAACGCCCATTCATGAACTAAGTGACTCTGCGTTTGACACTTTTTATTGGGATATTGGCAATTAAGGCCACAGAATCATCACCTTCATCAAAGTTGACTTCCAGGCCCTCCTCTTCGATCTCCATATACTTTGAAATGACTTCGATTAGATCTTCCTTGAGAGCTGCCACGAGGCCAGGAGATAAGCTGGCCCGATCATGCACCAAAACCAACCTCAACCGCTCTTTCGCTTTATTCTTGCTCCCTTCCGTTCCACCGGCGGAACCCCCGAAAAGTCTTCCGAGAAACTCTAACATGCTTATCCCCCCTTCAGCGCGCTTCTCCGCTGAGAATCTTCTTGAACCAGTGAATCATTCCCCGTTCCTGCAGATCCATAAACGGTACTTCTTCACCCAGGAGGCGGCGGACTATGTTCCGATAAGCCTGTCCTGCCCGGGAACGTTTGTCATTAACGATGGGCTCCCCCCTGTTGGTGGAAACGATTATATCTTCGTCATCGGGGATCACACCTAAAATATGAATGGCAAGAATATCATCTATGTCCGAAATATCCATCATATCGCCTTTGCGGACCATATCGGGCCGCACTCGGTTAATGATCAACTGCGAATCGTATATTTCTGTGGCTTCCAGCAAACCAATGATCCGATCCGCATCCCTGACCGCGGACACTTCGGGGGTGGTAACTACAATCGCACTTTCTGCACCCACAATCGCATTCTTAAAACCGTGCTCTATACCGGCGGGGCTGTCCAAAATAATAAAATCATAGTGTTTTTTAAGCTCGGCCAACAGCTCAACCATCTGTTCCGGCTTAACCGCATCTTTCTCCCTTGTTTGGGCCGCGGGCAGTAGGACTAAATTATCCCCGTACTGTTTATCTTTAATTAAGGCCTGCCTCAAACGGCAGTGGCCTTCCACAACATCTAAAAGATCGTAAACGATGCGGTTTTCCAGCCCCAAAACCACATCCAAGTTACGCAAGCCAATGTCTGTGTCAACCAGACACACCTTTTGACCCATCGAAGCCAGGCCGGCTCCTAAGTTGGCGGCTGTAGTAGTTTTGCCCACACCGCCCTTGCCGCTGGTGACTACAATGACTTTCCCCAAAATAAGCCCCTCCCTCAACCGCTTAATGGTTGTATATTGAAACTTCAATCATATTTTTCACGATCCTTGCTATTTCCGGCACACTGGGCCGAGGAACCTGCCCGTCCGGGGCCCGGGAAATCAAATGGGCGATCCGCAGCTGAGTGGGCTCAAGGCGAAAGGCAAATACGGTTGCCCCCGTTGCACCCTCGGCACCCGCATGGGCCACCCCCCGCAGCGAACCGAGGACAAGAATGTCACCGCTGCAGACGATCTCCGCACCGGGATTAACATCGCCGAGTACAACAACATTGCCATCATAGTGCAGACTTTGTCCGGAACGAATTGTCCGGCGCACCAACAACGTATTATCCGGTTCGTACCCCTGCCCGCCGCGACTATCTTCCCCCATTGTTTCACTCACGGTGGGCTCGTCGCGGGGGGGCTCACGATCTAGATACATACGATAGACAGACAACAGCTGTTCCAACAAACTCAGCTGCTCAGAATCTAAGGTGCCGCGCTTTACTCGGACTTTTGCGGAAGCACCGGCAAAAAAACTCTCGGCGGACGAAAGCTGCCTGTCCAGGGCATCGAGCACGGCGGAAAACCTAGCGCTATCGGTGATCGTGATTACTAACCCTTCCCGATTTCCTTTAATGCTGCAAAATTCACTACTCATGCACAGCAACCCCTTACTTTTCACACCGTTTCTAGTTTCTGCACAATCCCCCGGACTCCTGCCCGGACCTTACATTTCAGGGGGAGCGGCTTGAAAATAGGCATCCAACACCGCACGGGCAATAGGTGCGGCGGCGGAGGCCCCCCCTCCACCCCGTTCAACTACGACCGCCACCAGAATCTCCGGCTCTTCAAGCGGGGCAAAAACCACGAATAGGCCGTTAGAAATGCTGCCGGGTATCTCCCAGGTCCCCGTCTTCGCGGCCGCCGAGACAGGAAAGTCGGCCATTGCGCCGCGGGCGGTGCCCCTAGCATGTTTGACGGGCGCAGTTAATACATTGAGCAGTGCGTTCCAGGTTTTTTCCTGCGCCTCCACCCGCCTGGCCAATTCGGGTACGGCCCGATATACTACCTCCCCATCGGGGGCTGCGATCTCTTTCACCACATGCGGAATATAAACATCACCCCTGTTGGCTATGGCCGCATAGGCCTGGGCCAACTGCAAGAGCGTCATTTGATGAAATCCTTGCCCGATGGAAATCTGCTCTGTGTCGGTGGGATACCAGTTCTGCTCGGACGGGGCGCGGTCTTTGAACGCCTCCTTTTTCCATTCGCGGCTGGGCAGAAGGCCCTTAGCCTCTTCAGGATACAGCTCCAAACCCGTTTTCGACCCAAAGCCCAACGCCTCCATCCATTTGGCAAGATTGTCAATGCCAACCCGCACGCCGTTATCGGCAAAATAATGATTGCTGGAAACGCCGATCGCATCGTACATGGTGATCAGGCCGAAGGGCGCCAAATTATTGGTAATCACCCAATCCTTCACGCCATACTGGCTGACACCCGTGGCATTGAATTTGTCGGCGGGGCCCATGACCCCCTCTTCTAAAATGGCTAAGGCGGTAACCGGTTTAAATGTGGAACCGGGCCCGTAGAGGGCCTGTGTGAGGCGGTTAAAAAAGGGGCGCTTTTCATCCCCGCTCAGGCTTAAATAATAGGAATTTCGCTCTTTTTCATCGATGAGACTCTCAGGATCAAACCCCGGGACGCTGGCCATGACCAAGATCTCGCCGGTGCGGGGGTTCAGGGCCAATACGCCACCGGTCTGGGTACCCGGCTCATCTTTCAAGGTTAAAATATGTTCTGAAAACGCCTGCTGCGCCACTGCCTGCAGCTTAGCGTCGAGCGTTAACGTTATGTTGTATCCGGGCACCGGCTCCAGAGTATTGACGGTGCGAATGGGCCGGCTTAAGGCATTAACCTCCACCGTGCGCGTACCCATTTGGCCACGCAAAGCTTCCTCGTAGGTCTGCTCTATTCCGCTTTTGCCCACTAAATCGCTGCCCCGGTAGGTTGTGCCGTACTTCTGCAGTTCGGCCGGGCTGATCACCCCCAAATACCCGATCAGGTGGGCAGCCAAATCCCGGTAGAGATATTCGCGCACCGGCTCCTCTTCAATGAAGATTCCCGGCAAATTGAACCTGTTTTCTTCGATGGCAATAACCGTTTGGGCATCCACATTCCTTTTGATCCGCGCCGGTTCATAAGGAAAACGCTTACCCTTTTCCAACGCCTCGTCCAATTCTTGCGGGCTTAAGTCCAAAAGCCCGCAGAGTAACTCGGCCGCATTAGTGCCGGGCGGCAAGCCCCCCGGAACGAGGGAAACGGTGAACGAAGGCCTACTGCGGACTAATACGATTCCGTTGCGATCGTAGATTTCACCGCGAGGTGGCATTAAGCGCAGCTGGCGCATGCGGTTACCGTCAGCTAAATGGGCATAGTGATCACCCTTGATCATCTGCAGATACCACAGCCTGCCCACGATAACAACGAGCAGGCCTAAAAACACCGCAAACAGAATGAGGAGACGTTTTTCGATCTTTTCCTTGCCCATCTCTTCACCCCGTCCTTTTTAGTACTTCATGCCAATAATGCAAACGCTCGTCAAAGGCAAGCAAAGGCTTATATAAAGCGAAACTAAGCAGAGCATTAACGACGCTGGCTGCCACAATCGCCTGCCAACGGATGGCGGGCCACGAGATGTCCATGCCGAAGGCGGCGGTGCCTAATAAATAAAGAATCTGGCCCAAAGCGGTACCGCCCAAAACAGCGGCGAAGCGCACCAGCAGATTTTCCTTAAACAATTGTTCCGTAATAAAACCGATCGTATAGGCGAGCAGCATTAAAACAATGCCGTTAAGCCCGATAAAGCGCCCCACAAGCAGATCCTGCAGCAGCCCCGCGCAAAAACCAAAGGCCGCACCACGCCGCGGGCCCCAAATCATGGTAAACAGCATTACCAAAAGCAGCATTAATTCCGGTTTGACGCCAAAAAGAGACAGGCCGGGAGAACCGGCCGTTTCGAGCAGCAGCCCCACTACTAAAATCAGGCCATAACCTAGGAATCTCAAGCCCCGCCCCCCCTATTCATCCGGCATAACGATGAGCACATATTCCAAGCGGGTAAAGTCCACATAGGGCCGCACCTGAGCTGCAAAGGATAGATCGTACTGCCGCGATTCCACCGAGATGACTTCACCCAGCGGTAAATTTTTAGGATAAATTCTGCTCAACCCGGAAGTAACAAGCACGCTGCCCACCGCTACCTCGGTATCCCTACTCAACGGAGTGGCCACCAACTGCCCAGTATTTCCTTCCGTACCTTCAAGCAGGACCAGATCACCGGTGGACTGAACCATACCACCCACCGCGCTCTGGGCGTCAACAATTAACAACACCGTACTCGTAATTCGAGAAGTGTTGACCACAGTACCCACAACACCCGAGTTGGTCACTACCGCCATGCCGTTGGTGACACCATGGGCCGCCCCTTTATTAAGAATAATAGTATTCTCCCAATTGCTGGGGGAACGACCGATCACTTCGGCCAGCAGTAATTGATGCTCCACATCGCTTTTAAAATCCAGCGCTTCCCGCAGCCATTCGTTTTCTCGCCTGTAATTGCGCAGATCAAAGACCTGGCGGCGCAGATCCAGCACCAACGCCTCTAATTCAGTGTTGCGCTCCTGCAGCTGCCTTCTGGTCTGAACGGCATTTATCTGATGGCGCACAAAACGCTGCACCCTGCTGATAACTGTCTGCAAAGGGGCTAAGATGTCGCGCCAAGCCTGTTCTGCCCGACTGACCCGAACACGGGGCTGAGATGTATAATGAATTACGCCAACAACAACGAAGACAGCCACCACCGCCACTAAGATTGTTTTCCAGTTCAGCAGCTTTTCCGGCATCTTCTCACACCCTATTAATAACGCCTGGGCCCGAGCATAATCCGTTTAAGAAGTTCAAAATGTTTCAAAGCCTGGCCCGTTCCTTCCACAACTGCCGTTAAGGGCCGCTCCGTGATATGGACGGGCATGCCCGTTTCTCGGATAAGCAGGCCATCAAATCCGGTGAGCAGCGAACCGCCGCCTGCCATCATGATGCCCCTATCCATGATATCAGCCGCCAGCTCCGGAGGTGTCCTCTCCAAAGTGACCTTAACCGCATCTAAAATAGCTTGAATAGGTTCTTCAAGCGCTTTATGAATTTCAGTGGACGAAACAACGATTGTCTTAGGCAGGCCGCTGACCAAATCACGGCCCCTAATTTCCATGGAAAGCTCTTCTCCGGCTTCAAGGTAGGCGTAGCCGATCTCGGCCTTGATTTTTTCGGCCGTCCGTTCGCCGATTAAAAGATTATAAGTCCGACGGATGTGCTGTACAATCGATTCATCCATTTCATCCCCGGCCACCCTAATGGAACGGTGAGAGACAATGCCCCCCAGCGAGATTACGGCCACCTCAGTGGTACCGCCGCCCACATCAACAATCATTGTCCCGGTGGGATCCTGCACAGGTAGGCCTGCCCCAATGGCTGCAGCCATGGGCTCCTCGATTACCCTGGCATCCTTGGCGCCGGCCGAAAGGGTGGCATCGATGACAGCTCTTTTTTCCACCTCGGTGACCCCCGACGGCACCGAGACAACGACCCGGGGCCTAAACCATCTCGAACGGCGGGTTGCCTTAGCCAAGAAATCTTTCAGCAGGCGCTCCGTCACTTCAAAATCCGCAATTACCCCATCTTTCAGCGGGCGGATGGCGATAATATTGCCCGGCGTTCTGCCCACCATTTCTTTAGCCTTATTGCCCACCGCAAAAATTTCGTTGGTGTCCCGATCAATTGCTACCACTGACGGTTCGTTAATTACTATACCCTTGCCTTCCACCAAAACCAGGGTATTTGCTGTACCTAAGTCAATCCCTATGTTTTTTCCAAAGCGCCTGAACATAAGCGTACCCCTTCCCTTTCCTATAACAAACCTTGTTCCCTAAAACTTAAATAACGATTATTACCAACGATTAGGTGATCTAAGACATCGATACCCAAAAGTTCACCCACTTTTTGCAGGCGTTCCGTTGTTACCAGATCCTCCTTGCTGGGGGTTAAATCCCCGCTGGGATGGTTGTGCACCAAAATCACAGCGGCGCTGCTCCGTTTGATCGCCTCTTTAAACATTTCTCGAGGGTGGACTAAAGAAGCATTTAAATGCCCGATTGAGATCACCTTTTTGGCGATGACGCGGTATTTGGAATTAAGCATGATAATCATGAAGTGTTCTTTGTCCGCAAAGCTTAGTTCACGCAGAACCATTTGAGCCGCATCCCGCGGGCTGTTGACCACATCTTTCAGTTCCATGCGGGAGTCGGCCAGGCGCTTGGCCAGCTCAAAGGCTGCCATAATGTGGGCCGCCTTGGCAGGTCCAATGCCGTTCACCTGCAAAAGTTCCTCATAACCCGCGGCCGAAAGACCCAACAGCGAGCCAAAATGGGCCAACAAACGATCCGCAAGGGCTAGGACGCTTTCCCTTTGGGAGCCTGTCCTGAGCAGAATGGCTATCAATTCGCTGTTACTGACCCGTTCCGCTCCATGCCTGATCAAGCGCTCCCGGGGACGTTCTTCCTTGGGTAAATCCTTCACTTTAAGTTTTTTTGCCACACTAGGCCCCTTCCCCACCCCCCTGGGTGCATCGGGGAAAGAATTCAATGCCGAAGCGGCGTAATTCCACCGCAAGTTTCGGCAGAGGCAGTCCTACAACATTATAATAGCAACCTTTGATACTTTCCACAAGTAGTCCGCCAAATCCTTGAATACCGTAAGCGCCTGCCTTGTCGAAGGGCTCGCCCGTAGCTAGGTAGGCACGGATTTCGCACTCGTTTAGGCTGCGAAAGCGGACATCGGTGGTTGCGCTAAACACCCTAACGGCTTGTCCATCTACCGCAAGGGCCACTACCGTTGTCACCTGATGTTGGCATCCGCTTAGGGTGCGCAGCATGTCGGCTGCAGCCGGTCGATCCTGCGGCTTGCCCAGAATGCGCCCGTCCAAAACAACAATGGTATCTGCTCCTAAAACCAGTGCCCCCGGATTTTGTTCGCTCACGGGCAGCGCTTTAGCCACGGCATTTGTTTCGGCGGCGGCTATAGGTTCTCCTACCTCAATTTCGACGGCGGGCAAAACTTGCACAGAAAATTCAAGGCCGAATTTTGCAAGCAGCTCTCGGCGCCGAGGTGAGCGAGAGGCCAATATTAAATTCATTCGTGATCCCCTTCTCATATCTAGGTATAAGATTATAATATTCCGCGTTAAGACTTATTTTCCTCTTTCTAAAAGGGGATCCGATTGGACCCCCTCTGCTAACGGTTGCGGTGAGGAATGGTAAACGGGCCGAAATCCCGTCCCATTTCCATAAGATGTTTATCCCTAGCAACACGATTCTTATTGATCTCCCAACCGTCCAAACAGCGATATGAAGCCCCGCTCCAAGCCCAGGGCCAGTTAAGCTGCTCCCTTAAATCAATGTCCGCCCGCTTTTGCCGCTTGCCCGTTTCCATGGGGTTCCTCCTCACGCGGGATCAATACATTTTTTTGAGTTCAATCCCTTGGTAGTAGTATTGGAGAATATCCGCATAAGCATACCCCGCCAGTGCCATTTCTTGAGCGCCGTATTGACTCATCCCCACGCCGTGGCCGTAGCCCCATACAGAGAAGACCAATTCATCTTTGATGATTTCCGCGGTAAACCAAGTGGAGCGCAATCCCAAGTGCTGCCTGACCTCCCTGCCGCTGAACCAGCTATCACCAACTTCAACCGTTTTCACCCGGCCGGAAGGGTAGCGCTCGATCACCCGGAAGTTGGAAACCTTTTCCTCCCCCAGCGCTTTCTTTAATTTATCCAGTTTAATACTGGCGGTAGAATAATGTTGGGGGGCCGAGGTACTGAAGGGGTCTTCCACGGAACGCAGATAGGGCAGCTGTTCGCTCCAATAGTGTTCTGAGTTTTCTGTCCTGCCTCCGCTGCAGGCGTGGTAAACGGCCAAAATCGGTTCGGCCTGATAAAGCAGGACTTCGCCCTCGGTAAGGCGCACCGCCTTCTTAATCTTCTGCTGCAGGCTGCGGGCCAAAAGTGGTGTATACCGGCCGGAAAAAGTCTCCCAAGAAACCCAGGCTTGGCCCGATTGATAGTCAGCGGACAAATGGGCTTCGGGATGCTCGGCGATGCGTTCATCCCTGATGATTCTGCGGTAAGAATACGTACGGGCGGCGACCGCCTGCGCTTTCAGCGCCTCCAGATCAAAACTGGCGGGCATTTCGGCCGCGACCACCCCCTGGACGTATTCTTCCAATGTCATTGTAAGCAAAGATCCCTCCCCCGCATCCCATAATTTGACGAGGGGAATATTTCGGGGGGAAAAAAAAGAAACGGTGCAGCTGCGGACTAAGAGTGCCGGCAAGCCCACTACGATTACAAATAATACTGTTAGGGCCAGGCAAGACCCGCCCCGGGGGCGTCGTCTGCGCTTTCTTGATGTTCTTCTCAAAAAAATTCCCTCCCACCCAGTTCATACTTATGACGGGTGAGAGGGGCTTTATGCCTAATTTATACTTCGCTGATTGCCTCTTCCGGACAAACATCGGCACAGGCGCCGCAATCAATACATTCATCAGCATCAATGGAGTAAAATTCCGGTCCTTCAGTAATTGCATCCACGGCGCACTCCGGCAGGCAAGAACCGCAGGCAGTGCAGGCAGAGCCATCAATCTTAAATGCCATCAAACTTCGCCCCCTTTTTCACAATGTCGCATCTACAATAGCAAAACAAGCAGCTTCTGTCAACCGGCCAAAAAAATGGCAAATTAGCGGACGATGATCGCTTCAAAACCCTTCGCTTTGAGTTCCGACACCAGCTTCGCCGCGTTGGCCTCGGTACCGAACGCCCCCGTTTGAACGCGGTGATAAGCCGCCTCCGAGATGACCAGCGCATCATAGCCCTCTTCTTTAAGCAGCTCCACCAGGCGTTCAGCATTTCGTTTTTCGGAAAAGACGCCCACCTGAACTCTATATAAAGTCTCGTTAGGCCTAGGGGTAGGGGTTACCGCTGCGGGCGGAGCGGCATCATGCGCTTGGCCCGCTCCTGGCTGTACCGCGGGTGGAACAAACACGGGAGCTGCAGGTTCCGCCCTTTCACTGTCCCGGGAAGCGCGATAATGTGTCGTGAGAGCGGCCACAGCGTATTGGCCCAGCAAATAGCCGATAAAACCAAAAATGACAAAAAGAGTCAGTGCGGTCACAGCAAAATTCAGCCCTGGTCTGCCTTTCACCTTAAATCCCTCCTAGGCAATAATTACAGATCGCTGCCGCAAAATCCTTTTTATAGACCCCACAAGATACAAAGAACCACAAACGCAGACGGGCGGTGTCCGCAAGGCCTCTCGAAGCGCGTCCGCCGCCCGATCGTAAGCGCCGGCGGCGGCCCCGCGCTCACCGGCGTAGTCCGCCAGCAGCCGGGGTTCTTTTGGAGCGAAACGCCCGCTTTCTGCAGCAGTGAAAACAAATTTTGCCGCCAGTGGGAACAAGGGATCGATCAACCCCACCTCTTTGTTTTCCAACATACCGAAGACAAACGTGAATTTCTGCCCCGCCCAGTCATCGCTCAGCTGAGTGAGGCTGCGAGTCAAGGCAGCGATGCCTTCTAGATTATGGCTGCCATCCAGCAAAAGGAGAGGCTGGCGGGAAACCACCTCTAAGCGGCCGGGCCAGCGCGCGGTCGCCATTCCCTCCAATACCGCCTTTTGGTTGATGGGCCAGCCCAGCGCGGCTAGCTCCCGCAAAGCTAAGAGGGCAGTCGCCGCATTTTCCAGCTGGTGTTCGCCTAAAAGCCCGATTTTAACCTTCCCCCAGCCGGGGAACATCAGCCTTCCCCCGTCTAAATCCCAGCCGAGCTTGTCCCAAGAAATTTCCCCGGTGGTGTGCCAAGGCGCATTTTTCGCCGCGGCAATAGTGCGCAGTACATCTTCGCCCCGCCCCTTTTTGACACCGCTCACAACGGGTACCCCGCGTTTGATGATACCGCCCTTTTCCCGCGCGATCTGCACCAAACTTTCGCCCAGGCGATTGGTATGATCATGGCCAATGGTAGTGATCACGGTCAGCTCCGGCAGCACAACATTGGTGGCATCTAAACGCCCTCCCAGCCCGGTCTCTAAAATGACTATATCAACCGCTGCCTGCCTAAAGCACAGAAAGCCCACCGCAGTGGCTAATTCAAACTCGGTCACATCCCCAAGATCGGGATGGGCCGCTTCCACCCTATCAATTGCCTGTTCTGCCTGTTTCACAAGACGGGCCAAGAGACCGCGTTCAACCTGGGCCCCATTAATCTGAAAGCGTTCCTCATAGGCCTCCAGGTGAGGTGAAGTAAACAACCCCACCTTTAAACCACCCGCTTGTAAAACCCGGGCCAAAAAAGCGGCCACCGAACCCTTGCCGTTGGTTCCGGCCAAGTGCACAAATTTTAACTCGTCCTGGGGGTTGCCCAGTTCGCGGCAAACAAGTTCGATTCGCTCTAAGCCCAAGTGACTGCCGAAACGTTCTCTGCGTCCAAAAAGTTCCATAGGTTATTCCCGCATCTCCTCAAGTAAAATCCGCAGCCGTTTTACGGACGCGGCATAAGTCTCCACTTTTTCCCTTTCTTTTTGCACCACATGCTCCGGTGCTTTCGAGACAAAATTCTCATTGGCAAGTTTCCCCTTAGCCCGCCGTAATTCCTGCTCGGCAGATGCTAGGTCTTTTTCGATGCGGGCAGTTTCGGCTTCCAGATCCACTAAGTCCGCTAAGGGTAGGTAGATATTGATCCCTTCCACCACCGCGCCCACAGCCCGCTGCGGTTTTTCACCCGGTTTTTCCAAAGTTAGGCGATCCAAACCGGCCAAATTCATCACATCGGCTTGGGCCCCCATTAATACTGCCCGTGTTTCGCTGTCCGCCTGGCAGATTGCGGTGATTTTGCGACCGGGATCCACATTTTTTTCACTCCGCAGGGTACGGATTGCGGTCACAACCTCCATGACAGTATGCATTGCCCTTTCCGCCTCCGGTGCAGACAAACCGGTGGGCCTAGGCCAGGGCGCCAGCATAATAGTACGCCCTTCGTGCGGCAGATTCTGCCAGACCTCCTCTGTGATAAAAGGCATGAAGGGGTGGAGCAGCTCAAGAGTCCGGCGCAAAACGAACCAAAGCACATACTGTGCCGCATACCTCGACTCCGCTTCTTCTTTCTTATAAAGACGCGGTTTAATCAACTCAATATACCAATCGCAGAATTCGCTCCAAATGAAGTCATAAAGCACCCGGGCCGCTTCCCCAATATCATAGCGTTCCAGAAAACGCCCGACTTCACCGGCGGTGTACTCGAAACGGCTGAGTATCCAACGATCCGCAAGAGCCAAATCAAGCGCCGCCCGTTCCTTTTCGCTCCCATCAAAATCTTCTAGATGCATTAAAGCAAAACGGGAAGCGTTCCAGATTTTGTTGGCGAAATTGCGATAAGCCTGGACTTTTTCCGGGATGTAGCGCAGATCATTGCCCGGGGCAACCCCGATAACAAGATTGAAACGCAGGGCGTCCGCACCATACTCTTCGATCGCTTCCAGAGGATCTACACCGTTACCTAAGGATTTACTCATTTTTCTGCCCTGGGCATCACGGACTAGGCCGTGAATGAGAACATCGCCGAAGGGCTTATCACCCATAAACTCATAGCCCATGACAATCATGCGGGCAACCCAGAAGGAAATAATATCAAAACCGGTCACAAGCACCGATGTGGGATAAAATTGTTCCAGTTCCGGGGTATCCTCGGGCCAACCCAGAGTGGAGAACGGCCAAAGGGCGGAGGAAAACCAGGTGTCTAAAACATCCGGATCCTGCTCGATTTCGGCAGACTGACACTTGGGGCACTGCGAGGGATCATCAGTAGCGGCAAAGATCTCGCCGCACTCCAAACAATACCAAACGGGAATGCGGTGTCCCCACCACAGCTGCCGAGAAATGCACCAGTCCCGCAGGTTTTCCATCCAATGCAGATAGTGTTTGCTGAACCGTTCCGGAACGAAACGAATTTCTCCCGTCTCCACCGCCTTGATAGCTGCTCCGGCCAGCGGTTTCATCTTCACAAACCACTGTTTCGAGACCAGAGGTTCCACCACTGTATTACAGCGGTAGCACTGGCCCACCGCATGCCGATGGTCTTCAATTTTCACTAAGAGGCCCATCGCTTCCAAATCGCTTACAATCTGCCGGCGGCACTCATAACGGTCCTGACCGGCATATTTACCCGCTTCGTCCGTCATAGCTGCATCAAGGCCAATCACCTGTACTTGAGGAAGGTTATGGCGCAGGCCGATTTCAAAGTCATTGGGGTCGTGGGCAGGAGTTATTTTCACAATCCCGGTACCGAACTTCGGATCGACGTAGTCATCTGCCACGATGGGCACTTCCCTATCCACAAGGGGAACGATCGCTTTTTTGCCGATCAGGTCCTGAAAGCGTTCATCCCCGGGATTGACAGCAAGCGCGGTGTCGCCCAGCATCGTTTCGGGCCTAGTGGTGGCGATCTGTACAAAACCGCTCTGATCAGCCAAAGGGTATTTGATCGTATACAGCCTGCCCGCCCCCTCCTCGTGTTCCACCTCTATATCGGAGAGTGTGGTGCTGCAGTTGGGACACCAGTTGACGCTGTAGTGGCCTTGGTAGATTAGGCCTTTTTCAAATAAACGCACGAAGACCTCGCGCACCGCCCGCGAGCACCCTTCATCCAGCGTAAAACGTTCTCGCTCCCAATCAGGCGATGCCCCCAACTTTTTCAGCTGGTTAAGAATTCGATCGCCGTACTTTTCCCTCCAGGCCCAGGTGCGGCGCAAAAACTCCTCCCGCCCCAGATCGTGGCGCGTCTTGCCTTCCGTGGACCGGATGTGATCTTCCACCCTAGCCTGTGTGGCGATGCCGGCGTGATCAGTGCCGGGGATCCAAACGGTATTGAATCCATCCATCCTTTTCCAGCGCACCAGAATATCTTGCAGGGTGTTATCCAGGGCATGGCCCATGTGCAGTTCACCCGTTATATTCGGCGGGGGAATGACAATACAAAAGGGTTCTTTGGTTTGATCCACTTCTGCATGGAAAAAACCGTTTTGTTCCCAGTATGCGTACCATTTATCTTCTACTTGTTTTGGATCATAGACCTTTTTCATTGTTTTCACTCCTCAAGAAATCTAA
>CAZVDE010000004.1:0-65417 GCA_964626065.1 uncultured Clostridiaceae bacterium
AATCCTCCAATCCCTTCTTTGGGGCACGAAGCGACGTTTCTCGAAGCGATGCTTCGTGAAGCGATGCTTCTTGAAGCGATGCTTCCAAGGCTGCAAGCAAATCAACAGCCGGTTCCTTTTCGGCTCCGGGCCGGATAACGGCAAACTCGCGACCTTCAATTTTGCTTTCAATCAGGCTAAGCATTTCCTCGCGCCGTTCATCACTGTAATGCTCCGGTTGGAAAGGTTCTGTGAGGCTGTCTATCAAAGAAATGGCCATCGTTAACTCTCTCTCGTCGATCGGACCCGGTACCGCAATATGCAAGCGATCGGCAGGCCGGATTTCATCGGGGTAAAAAATAGTCTCCAGCGCCAAGATGTTATGATAGATGCGGATTACGGCCAATGAAGATTTGGAACGAATGGTGATCCGAGCTACCGCAATCCGCCCTGAAGAAGATAGCGCCTCCTTTAAGAGCACGTACGCCTTACCCCCGGTTTCAGACGGTTCTAAGTAGTACGTCTTATTGAAATAGACGGGATCGATTTCATGCAAATCAACAAAACGCAGAATGTCTACTGTGCCGGTTGATCTTTGACTGAAACTCTCCAGTTCTTCATCGCTGAACACCACATAGCGGCCTTTTTCATATTCATAACCTCGCACTATCTCCTCTGTCTCCACGCTCCGTTCGCAACGGGGGCACACTTTATCGTATTTAATGGGAGTGTGGCACAGACTGTGCAGCTGGTTAAAGCGTACCTGTTTTTCCTGAGTTGCAGTATACATTTTCACCGGGATGTTGACTAGGCCGAATGAAATTGATCCTTTCCACATGCTGCGCATCGTAAGTCCTCCTTAGCGCTTAGTCTATCCCGAAAAACGGGCTTGCAAATCTTTCAAAATGTGGTATCCTAGGAGGGAAAGTTCAAAGCGCGGCTGCTTTGGCAACTAGATGACTAAGATTGGAGAGAAGTAAATGTCACGTTACACAGGCCCAACGTGGAAAATCAGCAGACGTTTGGGGTTTTCTTTAAGTGAAACGGGGAAGGAACTGCGTAAGCGCCCCTATCCCCCCGGGCAGCACGGCCAGGGCCGCCGCAGCAAGCAGAGCAACTATGGATTGCAGCTGCAGGAAAAACAGAAATTGCGCTTTCTTTACGGTTTAAGCGAAAGGCAGTTTAGAAACCAGTTTGACAAGGCGGCGAAAATGCCCGGTATCACCGGCGAGAATTTTATGATTCTGCTCGAGTCCCGTTTGGACAATTTAGTTTACCGCCTGGGATTTGCCCGTACAAGAGCGGGAGCCCGGCAGCTGGTCAACCACGGCCATATCACGGTCAACGGCAGAAAAGTTGATATTCCCAGTTATGAAGTTAGTGTCAATGATACCATCGGGTTGCGCGAGAAGAGCCGCAGCTTGGTCGTAATAGAAGAAGCGTTGGAGGTTCGCCCCAATCTTCCCGAATATCTCAGCTTTGATGAGAATACAAGGTCAGGCCAGTATCTGCGCCTACCCCGCCGGGAAGAACTGAACCTGGACATTAACGAAGCAGAAATCGTAGAACTTTACTCAAGATAAGAACATGGAGGGCCCGGAGAACATCCGGGCCCTTTTAAAAGCCAAAAAACGGCGGGAAGCCGTTTTTTTATGCCTTACTTATTTACCGCAGGCTTTGCACACCTTGAGGTCACCTTTTTCCCAAAGCAGTTTTACGCCTGTTTTGCCACACGAAGGGCAGGTTCCTCTCCAGCCCGGGGCCTTAATGTTCTTCCCTCTTTTAGCTTTAGCCACGAATAACCCCCCCATCGCTGAACTTAGTACATAAAAAAATGGAGGCGGCACCCAGATTTGAACTGGGGATAGAGCTTTTGCAGAGCTCTGCCTTACCACTTGGCTATGCCGCCGTAAGCATCTAAAATGTTACCATCTTTACCCGCCTCTGTCAAGCGCATCTTAAGCCCTTCGCACATGGCTGCACAACTTTTGCCTGCGCGCCATATCATAGACTGAATCGCAGGAAGGGGCTGGTCTTATGGTAGTGTTGTCCGTCATTTTTCTCGCTGTGGCAGTAAGCTTCGATGCTTTAGCCATTGGCATTACCTACGGCATGAATCGCATTACGATTGCACTTTGGCCGAAGGTCATACTCAGTCTTGTTTCGGGCTTTTCCGTTTTTCTGGCAATGTTCCTGGGCCAGCTGTTGAGCCGCTTTTTGACCGCTGAATTCACAGCGGTGGTCGGCGGTTTGATTTTTATCGTTCTTGGCCTTTACAACCTATGGCGCAGCTACCGCACCAGCGAAGAGGGCCGGGTGCTGCTTAACTGGCGCATACCAATTTTGGGCTTAATCATCCAAGTTTTTCAGGAACCCCTGGCGGCAGATAGCGATCAATCTAAAGATATTAGTGGCGTTGAAGCAATCATCTTAGGTGGAGCCCTCGCTTTAGACGCCGTGGCTGCAGGAATTGCAGCCGCCCTCTTACAGCTGCCCCCTTTCCCCACAACACTATCGGTTATGGCGGCCAGCTTCTTGTTCATCACCCAGGGGCTTAAAACGGGCAGAAGACTTTCATCCATATCTCAAACACAGCGCGATCTGCGTTGGGTTCCCGGTCTAATTATTATCCTGATCGGCATTGCAAAATTTTTCTTTTAAAGATGTATAATTAACAGCTTTCGGCACACACTACGCCTAAGGGTGTACCCATTTGTTTAATGGGCCTCGAAGAATCGAATCAAACGTGAACCGGGTAAAGTCAAAATATGAGGCGGTAAAAGGACACCCGCCGATTCTTCTTGGCAAAAGACAAAGAACACACATCAACTGTGCCAGTATTTCCGAAACATTAGACGAATACCTGCCCCATTATTTTACCCGGTTTACGCAAATAAGAGGAGCCTTCGAAGGCTCCTCTTCGCTTTCCTATTTCCGCCACCTACGCTTGTTCTTTAAGAACTTTAGGTTTACCATTTTTGGGTAAGACCAAATTAAGCATAATGCCCACAATGGTGGCTAAGGGCATACCCGGTAATGTAACCGGGCCTAGGCCCAGCTCCGCGCCGCCGATACCCAAGACCAGAATCACGGACGAGATAACCAGGTTGCGCTTGTCCCCAAAGTCGATGCCACTATCCACTAAGGTTCTAATTCCCGATGCAGCGATTACCCCAAAAAGGACGATGCACACGCCGCCCATAACGGGATCGGGTATGGTGCGGACCAAAGCTCCCATTTTTTGCACAAACGACATGGCGATTGCTAAAGTGGCCGCGGTAGCCACGACCGAGACATTGAAAATTCCGGTAATGGCTAAAACCCCCACGTTTTCGCCATAGGTTGTATTCGGTGGGCCGCCAATCAAGCCCGCTAAAGAAGTGGCCAAGCCATCACCTAAAAGCGTGCGATGAAGCCCCGGTTCCCGATAGAAATCTTTTCCGGTAATTTTGCTGAGTACACCAACATCGCCTAAGTGTTCAGCAATGGTTACCAACGCCACCGGTAGCATCGTAAAGACCGCGGCAGTATTAAACTTGGGTAAAGCAAAGTTGGGCAAGCCAAACCACGCCGCTTCCTTAACGATGGTGAAATCAACTATTCCCCGTGTTACCGCGAATAGGTACCCGGAGATTACACCGATTAAGATGGGCACAACCGCAAAGAACCCCTTAAAGAACATGGTGCCGATCACCGTCACCGCCAACGTAAATAGGGCTACCTGCACATTGGCATCTGCCAGCGAACTTCCTTCCACGAGGCCCGCCAGATTTTGCACCGCATGAGAAGCTAAACCCAGACCAATAACCATAATCACCGAACCGATCACAACCGGTGGTAACAGCCGGTCAATCCAATCCAGGCCGATTTTTGCGATAATCAAGGCGATCACTACGTAAACAAGGCCGGCGATAACGGCGCCACCCAAAGCATAGGGCAGCCCAAAATCCCTAGAAAGCAGCACAATAGGGGTAATAAATGCGAACGATGAGCCGAGGTATGCGGGAACCTGTTTTTTAGTGAGCAGAATAAAAAGTAAAGTACCGATTCCGGACGTAAAAAAGGCCACGGACGGATCCAACCCGGTCAGTAGAGGTACTAACACGGTGGCCCCGAACATGGCAAAGACATGTTGGAAACCAAGCGCTAAATTTTGGCCCATATTCAGTTGTTTTTCACTGCTACCTGTTTGCAAATTCATTAATCTTCCTCCTTTTGAAGTCTCTCGGGACTCGTTTAAAGGTTCTGATCGTCTTCCAAAATCACAACACGTTCGTCCTGATCAGTCTCCCGCAGCCGGACAGCAACAATCTCGCGCGTTGAGGTGGGCAAATTTTTTCCCACATAATCAGCCCTAATGGGTAGTTCTCGGTGGCCCCTATCGATTAAAACGGCCAATTGCACCCTTTCCGGCCTACCCAAATCCATCACCGCATCTAAGGCCGCCCGCGCTGTGCGGCCGGTAAACAACACATCGTCTACAAGCACCACTATTTTCTCTTCAACACCAACCGGGACAGAGGTATGGCTTACAACGGGCTGCTCGGCCGTTAAAGAAAGATCATCGCGATATAGTGAGATATCGAGCATGCCCACGGGCACGCGGGTTCCTTCTATATCCCGGATAATCTCGGCCAAGCGTTCCGCAAGGGGCACCCCCCGCGTGCGAATGCCTATCAATAGGAGCTTGTCCGTACCGCGGTTGCGTTCAATAATTTCGTGCCCAATCCGGGTCAACGCCCGGCGAATTTGTTCCTCATCAAAAATTTGAGCCTTTTCTCGGAAAATGTGCCTTCCCCCTCTCAACAAAAAATGCTTCTTCCGGGCGCAAAACGCAGGCAAGAAGCATCATTATTCGTTCCTTGCCAGCCTCTCTGTGCCAACTTAAAGGACCACCATTCTTAGTGTAGATTACACCATAATCCGCCCATTGTCAATTGATCCTTTCCGCTTTCCGGACGAATTTTTGAAATTCCGCGTCCGGCTCCGCGGCAAATTCCACGATTTCTCCCCGAGGATGGCGAAATGCCAAATAATTGGCGAACAGCACCTGGCTTGTTGCCCCCAAATTGTTGCTTCGAAACCCATACAGCGGATCGCCCACCACCGGATGATGAATACTGGCCAGATGGACCCGGATCTGGTGCGTACGCCCCGTCACCAGGCGGCATGACAGAAGAGTATGCCGCTCAAAAAGCTTTATCACCCGGAACAATGTTTGCGCCTGACGGCCGTTTTCAATCACCGCCATTTTTTTGCGGTTTACCGGGTGCCGGCCGATTGGCCGTTTAATAGCCCCTTCCGGCCGCGTCACAACCCCCTGCACCAGAGTCACATAGTGCCGCTGCACCTGTCTTTGTTTCAGCTGTCGACTTAAATACGAATAGGTTTTGTCCGTTTTGGCCACAACCATTAAGCCGCTCGTTTCTTTGTCTAAGCGATGAACGATGCCGGGACGATATGCACCGCTGCCCGCGGCTAATCTATCCAGGTGAAAAAGAAGTGCATTGACCAGGGTGCCGTCCCAATTGCCGGGGCCGGGGTGTACCACCAGGCCTTTGGGCTTGTTGATAATCGCCAATTCTTCATCCTGGTAGATAATCTGCAGGGGTATTGCTTCTGGCTCAAGCGACGGACAGTCCCGTTGGGGGCGGGCCGCTTCAATTTCATCCCCCGCCTGCAATCTATAGCCCGCCTTACAGCGTTTACCGTTTACTAGGACTTGGCCCTGATCAATCAAACGTTTGACCTGGGAACGGGTCAGCCCCATTTGTTCGCTCAGCCAGATATCCAGTCTGGCCGCTTCCGCCCCCGCAGCGGTAAATTTATGCAGTTCAATGGGCGCCGCGGTCACGGATGACAACCTCCCAGATTAAAAGGGCCACGCCCAGGACAATGGCCGCATCGGCAACATTAAAAATTGGTGGGAAAAAATGAACATCAATGAAATCAATCACTGCCCCCCAGCGCAGGCGATCGATTAAATTACCCACAGCACCGACCAGGCTGATAATCACACCCCAACGCACAGCGGCGCTTTTAGCCATAATTTTTTTCCACTGCGTAAAAATGAATAATAAACACAGTACGGCTACTGCTGACAAAAACACTACCCGCCCTTGAAAAAAACCAAACGCCGCCCCCTTATTGCGAACGTAGGTTATGTACAGGATTGGGGCCAGTACAGGGATGCTCTCCCCTTCCGCCATTTTGCTCATTACTAAAAACTTAGAAAGACGGTCCAAAGCTAATATTAGGCCTGCCGTAACAAAATATGTCAAAAACTTGGCTCCTTCCAACAGTTTATGGATAGATCATTCTGCGTTAGGAAGGATTTCCCTGCCCGCCTAATCCGCACCATCATCGCTGGAGGTACCGTAACGTTCAACCGCTTCCCAAGAGTCCTCACCATCAAAAATTACGCTATCTGTTTCGTCCGTGAAAGTGCGGCCGAAGGGCGGATAAAGCAGCTCTTCTTCCACCGGCCGGCTGCTGAGGTCCCGATCCTCCTCGTTTCTTTTACACCGCAAACACAACAGAGTACGGGGCATGGCCGCAAGCCGGCCGGCGGAGATAGAACGGCCACAAACGCGGCAGTAACCATAACTGCCTGCTTGTATGGCTGCCAGCGCATCATCAATTTCTGCGATCTGTTCTCTCGTAACCTGCAGCAGGCCAAAATCCTTGCTGCGCTCATACAACTGAGATCCGGAATCACCGGGGTGATTGTCATAAGCGGAAAGCTCGGTGAACGCGTCTTTCATCGGCATGCCCAGGCCCCGCTCCACCAAGCCCGCCTCTACTTGCAGCAGCTCTTTTTTTTCCTCAGTTAACCTCTCGTTCAATTCATGCAGTTGTTTTTCTCGCATCTTTATTAATCCCCCTACGGCCTGCGAGCCAATTCATGTTGGACTATGCGGGTGATCTCGGCGATGAATTCACCGACAATGGGTAAATTCAAGGAGGCAATTTTGCCCAAACTGTACAAAAAGAAGGCTCCCACTACCGTAAAACCAATGGCTAAACCAAAACCCCTGGCGATTCCCGCCAAGAAATTGAGGTACAAAAGCCTTTTAGGGTTGCGCCATAATTGGATGTATTCCGCGATGCTCGCTTTTTCCAAGGCCAGGTTTAGTTCTTCAACTTTCGTTATCAGCGCCTGCAGCAACCCGGAACCTACTTTTCCCGCCATATACACCACCCTTTCCCCCCTTAGAGTATGCAAAACCCCCCATCGTATGCGTTACCGATGGGGGGTTGATTTTGTCGAGGCTAGATCGCATCCATACAGCGGCGGCAGATCCGGGGATGCTCAGGATCACCGCTCATTTCGGCAAAGTATTTCCAACAGCGTTCGCATTTCTCCCCTTCTGCCCTGCAAACATCAACCGAGATGCCTGCTTCGCTGTATAAAGCGCCCTCGCTGCCGGCCGGGCTTTTGATCTCCACAGCGGAAACGATGAGCAGCATACGAATATCGTCCGCGAAACTTTCTAACAGCTGTTTCTGGCGCCGTTCGGCATGAATGACGACCCGGGCTTCATTAGAAGCACCAATCACCTTATCGCTGCGGGCCAGTTCCAAAGCCTTAGAGATAATCCTGCGGATTTCCAAGAACTCCTCCCAGCGGCGGTCCAGTTCCCCATTGATGAATTCCGCGGGCAGCTGTTCCCACAGACTGAAGTGGACGCTCTTTTCTTTCCGTACCGCTGCGGGCAGATGCTGCCAAATCTCCTCCGCAGTAAACACTAAGATGGGCGCGATCAGCTGTGTCAGCTCCTTTAAAATAATCAGGAATGCGGTCTGCGCCGAGCGCCGTTCCCTGCTATCGGCCCGATCGCAGTAAAGCCTGTCTTTTAAGACATCAAGATAAAACGCCCCCAGGTCCACCGCGCAGAATTGGTGAACTGCATAATAGGCCAGATGAAAATCGTATTTTTCATAGGCGCGGCGCATTCTATCACTAACCTTAGCCAGCTGCATCAAGGCCCAGCGATCCAATTCTTCCATTTCCCCATAAGGCACACTGTGCTCTTCCGGTTTAAAGTCATGTATATTACCCAGCATAAAACGGGCAGTGTTGCGGATTCTACGGTATGCCTCAGCCAGTTGTTTAAGAATATCGTTGGAGATCCGCACATCTCCCCGGAATTCCGCCGATGCAACCCACAGCCGCAGCACATCGGCGCCGTATTGTTCCCATACTTCCTCAGGGCCCACCACATTACCCACCGACTTGGACATTTTTTTACCCTCGCCATCCACAACCATGCCGTGGGTTAAAACGGACCGGTAAGGCGCCTTCCCTGTCGTGGCCACAGAGGTGGAAAGAGATGATTGGAACCAACCCCTGTGCTGATCGCTCCCCTCCAGATAAAGGTCCGCGGGCCAAGCCAGTTCCGCATGTGTCGTCAGCACCGCGCGGTGCGAAACGCCCGAATCAAACCAAACATCCATCGTATCCTCGTCCTTACGGAAAGCAGTGCTGCCGCATGCGGGGCAGCGGTAGTCGTGCGGCAAAAAGTCCGCCGCCGGCCGAGTAAACCAGGCGTTCGCACCCTCTGCGCGAAAGATCTGGGCGATATGGTTAATGTTTGTTTGAGAAATCACCGCTTCGCCGCATTCACAGTATAAAACGGGGATGGGCACACCCCAAATGCGCTGGCGAGAAATACACCAATCGCCCCGTTCCGCCACCATGCCCCGAATCCGTTCCTCGCCCCAGGCCGGAATCCATTCTACCCGTTCGATTTCTTGGAGCATTTCTGCCCGGAAATTATCAATGGAAATAAACCACTGTTCCGTGGAACGATAGACAATGGGTTCTTTGCACCTCCAGCAGTGGGGGTAAGAGTGCTCTACGAAATCTAATTTGAGCAGAAATCCGCCCTCTTCCAAATCTTCCGTAACTTTCTTGTTCCCCTCATCAAGTGTCAAACCGCTGTATGGGCCCGCCTCCTCTGTAAACCGGCCCAAGCCGTCTACGGGAGATAGGATGGGCAGGCCGTATTCCAGGCCCACAATATAGTCCTCATGGCCGTGGCCGGGGGCAGTATGGACACAGCCCGTACCGGCTTCGAGTGTAACGTGACCGCCTAAAATGACAAGGGAATCGCGGTCAAATAGGGGATGCTCGCAAACGAGCCCTTCCAATTCGGCACCTTTGTATTCGCCCAACAATTCCAGGGCAGTAAGGCCCAATTCTTCCAAAACACTTTCCGCCAGCTCTTTAGCCAACACCAGATTACCTTTTTCCGTTTTGACAAGAATATAATCAAAATGAGGATGGAGCGCGATGGCTAGATTGGCCGGAATAGTCCAGGGTGTGGTGGTCCAGATCACAAAATAGGTATCTTTTTCTGTCAAAACGCCCTTGCCGTCCTTGAGGGCAAAACGCACATAAATGCTGGGCGAGCGAGACTCGCCATACTCAATTTCTGCCTCGGCCAGCGCCGTCTGGCAGTCCGCACACCAGTAAACGGGCCTAAGGGCCTTATAAACGTAACCCTTCTCCACCATTTCGCCGAACGCTTCAATCTGCATCGCTTCATAGTCGTGCTTCAAAGTTAAATAGGGATCGCCCCAAGCGCCCCAAACTCCAAGCCTTTGGAATTGGGATCTTTGCATATCCACCTGTTCCAAGGCATATTTAGCGCATTCTTCGCGAAATTCGGCCTCGGACAATTCGGCCCTGCGTTTGCCCAGGGCTCTCACCACATGCAGCTCAATGGGCAGCCCATGTGTATCCCAGCCCGGAACGTAAGGCGTCTGATATCCGGCAAGCGACTTGGAACGCAGGACAAAATCCTTTAGAATTTTGTTTAATGCTGTGCCGATATGAATGTTACCGTTGGCATAAGGAGGCCCGTCATGCAGCACGAACAGTGGACGTTTCTGCTTGCGGCCCAATTCGCGCAGCCTCTCGTATGCCTGTTCCTTTTGCCATTTAGCGAGCATCTGCGGCTCCCTTTTGGGCAAATTGCCCCGCATGGGGAAATCTGTGACAGGCAGCTGTAGTGTTTTTTGATAGACAGAACCCTTTTCCAAGACTAACAACTCCTCAGTTAAATTTACATAAAAAAATCGCCCCTGAAAGGGACGAGAAACCCGCGGTACCACCCTAGTTAAGACTGCCAAAAGCAGCCCTCGCTTTTCGGTTGTAACGGAACCACCGGCCCGGCCTACTGCGATTTCGGCCTGCGACTCCGGGGCGATCTTCCCTTGATTGCTTCCGGGATCCGCTTTCACCTACTCGGATTCTCTGTGCCCGGTCCTAATGGGTACTGTCCCCTTCATCATCGTTCAATATTAACATTATTATATCCAAGCGCTATTCGGAAGTCAACTCATCCGATTCTTCCATTGTTTCTAAAGAGGCAGCAATCTTGTGATAGGGTTTGGTTTCTTCGGATAGAATCTGCCCGCCTTCAGTGAGCAAATTCCAAATCGTCTCCATTGTCAGCCGAACCCTTTCCCTCAATTCTACCTCCGCCTGCCGAGTGCGGGCTAAACGGATTTCCACATCGGAAAGTAGGCGTTCGCCCTCCCGCTTGGCTTCGCTGATAATCCGTTCCGCATCGGATTTGGCCACCGCTACCACGTTGACAGCTTCCGCTTCTGCCATCTTTTTCAATTCCTTCACAGTCTGTTTGGTCAAGGAAATCAGATCCTGCACATCTTGTTCCTGATAGGAATGTTCTTTTACTTCGGCCTGCATTTTTTCCAGTTTTTCCCGCAGCTGTTTGTTTTCCTGGTAGATAGTCTCATACTTAGTGACAATTGTGGCCAGAAAATCGTCAACTTCTTCTGGGTTGTAACCCTTAAAACTCCTGGTAAAGTCCATATTATGAATGTCTATCGGTTTAAGCATCTCCGCCACCTCCGCAATATTCTAATAGTAACGATGTAGGACAACGCTAGTTCGGCCCTTTCTTGTCTGGCCGCCTACGGACGAAACAACAACTCTGCCTCGGCCCCGGATAGATAAAACATCCCCTTCGGATACGCTCAGGGCGGGGTTTGTCACCGGTTTCCAATTGAGCTTCACCTTATCAGCTTTTATTTCCCGGGCCATTTTGGAGCGGGAAGTGCCGTAACCCCCAGCGGCAATGGCATCTAGCCGCAAAGAGGCCACCGTCGTTTTAATCTCTTTGGTGCGCTCAGGCTCCACGTTTAGCTGTTCCTCGTAAATTTCGGAAACTTGGATCCCCACCTGATGCACCCGCGTCCAATTACTGAGTAAATAGTCGCCTATTTCGGCCGCCACCACTACTTGGCAGCCCGCGGGCAGTACAATTATGTCACCGATTTTATCCCGTTCCAAACCGGTTGCCAAAAGAGAACCTAGATAATCCCTGTGCTCGGCCCGTTGAAAAGCAAAATTACCTTCGGCCTGCAAAACTCGCAGCGGCGATTTAATGGCCTCCAACACATAAAACTGGGGATAGATGACCAACCGTGCTCTTTCCGCCTGTTTGTAGCCGCCCTGCGGCAGCACGCCCACCTCGGGCAGCCCCCCTAAGACACTGCGGGCCACTCGGCGCTGATAAGGATCGTAAAAATCTGTGACCTGGGGTTTATTCGTTTCCCAAGCCAAGCGGGCTAAATCCAAAACATGCCCACCTATTTTCCGTTCCTCCTCGCCCTGTAGGTGTCCTAACAGCTGTTCTTTATCCAATTGGGCTTGCACTCCTTCTTCAAAACATCATCACAAGCTGAATCAGCAGCCCGCGTAAAAGAGGGTACACTAAACGCAGCACTAAAAAAAGAATGATGGGTGAAAAATCAATATTGCCGTAAGGAGGAATGATTCCCCGGAACAAACGTACCACCGGGTCAGTTGCCTTGTGCAAAAACTTAACAACCGGGTGATAATAATCCACGTTGGGCACCCAGCTTAAAAGAAACCTGGCCACTAATAACCAGTTATAGACGTTGAAAAGAGCGTCAAAGAGGGATACCAGCAGCACTTACTCACCTTCATTCTTGATCATTTCAAAAAAATCGTCTTCTAAATCGCCTTCGATAACGACTGAGGCCGGGGTGAAACAAAAGATCGTCTCCCCCAATTTTCGCAGATTGCCCTCCAGAGCATGGGTGGTGCCGCTCATAAAATCCACTATTCTCTGGGCCTCGCCCTTGCTGACTAAATGGAGGCGCAGAATCAATGACTTTTTGTTCTTAAGATGCAGCACATATCCCTTTACATCTTCAAATGCCCGCGGTTCCATAATCAACATTTTACTTTGCGCCGTTTGGCCGCCGGACAAACCTACCAGCGCAGGCTTGCCCCCCGAACGGGCCTCTCCCTCCTGCCTTTTAGTGCGTTCTCTGCGAAAGGGCACCACGTCATCGTCGCGCTCACGCCGAGAGACTTCCACGAGTTCATCCTCTTCGTAATCTTCCGCAACCCCGAGAAATACTTTCAGTTTATGCACAAAATCACTCATTGTCCTCCTCCTTCGCAAACAACGCGGAGCCAATGCGCACAAGTGTGGCCCCTTCTTCCACCGCTACCTCAAAGTCATTCGTCATACCCATGGATAAAGTGTCCCAAACCAAACCCAGCTCCTGCTGTAGTTGGTCATACAATGCTTTGGTTTGACGGAATACGGGCCGAGTCTTTTCTGCCTCGATCAAGGGAGCCATGGTCATCAAACCGCGGATTTCCAGGTGGGGGCACTCCAGCAGTATTTTTTGGACAAACGACCGCACTCGTTCCGGCTGCAATCCACTCTTGCTGGCCTCACCGGATACATTGACTTGAACCAATACTTTTTGAAGTTTTCCCCAATCTTGCGCCCGACGATTGAGGGCTCGGGCCAACCTCAAGCGATCCAAGGAATGAATAAGATAAAACTGTTGGCAAAACCGGACTTTATTTGTCTGCAGATTGCCGATAAAATGCCACTCTACATCCGGAAACAGTTCGATGCGCTCCACCGCCTGCTGAATCCTATTTTCACCGAAACTTGCCAGCCCGGCGGTGACTAGTTCTTGCATTTCTTGGGGTGCGGCAAATTTGGTAACTCCTAATATTTTTACGGTTGACCCATCCCGGCCGCTGCGGTCGGCAGCTTGTCCGATCCGGGCCCGGACACTAGCTAGATTTGCTTTAATACTCATAAATTCCACCTTATCAGTCTTATTCCTGCTCTTTTCAGCTTAGATGATACCGAGGACAACGACAACGGTCCCCACAAACCACGTATAATACGAAAACCACACAAGTTTGCCCCTTCTGATTAAGTTAAGCAGCAAATGGATGGTCAAATACCCTGTCACAGCCGAAGCGATCAGCCCCGCCAGCAAAGGCCCCGCACCTACCGGGGCAGTAGGGCGAATTAGTTCATCGAGAGAAAAAACAAACGCACCTAAAATTGCCGGAATGCTCAATAAAAAAGAAAACCTGGCCGCGCTGTCTCGATTTAAACCCCGAGCAAGCCCTACCGCAATGGTAGTTCCGGAGCGGGAGATGCCGGGCAAAATGGCTACCGCCTGGCCCACACCGATTAGGCCTGCATCGCCGGGGGAAAGCTGCGCCACTTCCTTGTTTTTTGTCCCAATACGTTCACTGGCATACAAAACGGTCCCTGTCACAAGCAGCATGAAGCCCACAAAGAGGCTGCTTTGAAAGACTTGCTCGATTTGCGTTTTAAACGCCAAGGCCAGTATAACAACGGGCACGGTGGCCAAAACCAAATTCAGCAACAGCTTGCAGCCGGGATCGGTTCTGAGCAGTTCCTGCGCTTGGCGGGGGTGCTTTACTAATTTAAAGAATGACTTCAGTAAAAGGAGTACCTCCTGCCAAAAAACAACCAGAACAGCCAATAAGGTGCCCATATGGACAACGATTTCAAAAACCAAGGCCGGATTATCTACTTCCATCAATTGCGAGAACAAAACCAGGTGCCCGGAGGAGCTCACCGGCAAAAATTCGGTTAGACCTTGGATGATTCCTAAAAATATTGCTTCAATAATCGTCAAGGCGGTACCCCCTATTCACGCTTATTATTCTTGGTCGCGCCTCCGATTCCTGCCCACCACCAGGCAAGGCGGGCAAGATAATCCAAAAATGGCAGAGCCAATAAAGCGGTGACGACATTGAAAATAGTGTGAGCGTGCGCCACCTGACGAGCCGGATCCGCTGCCAGATGCCTGATCACCCTGAGGAACAAAGGATACAAAGGCAGCACAAACAGCACTCCGCCTAAATTGAAGAAAAGATCGGCATAGGCGGTGGCCTTGCTCTCCCGGCTGCGGCCCAGGCTGGCTAGCAAAGTGGTTATAACAGTGCCGATGTTACTGCCTAAGGCAAGGCCCACTGCGGATGAAAGGGAGATGAAATTCACCCGTACTAACCCCACCACCAAACCGGTCACAGCACTGCTTGATTGCACTAAGGCAGTCAAAATCATGCCAAACAGGCACGCTTCCAGGGGCGAGTCCGTCAGTTGAATTATAGCCTCATGTACCAGAGGAAATCTTAGGATGGGTGCTAAGGTGGAAGTGACGATCGTCAAACCAAAAAAGATGGAACCCAACCCAAAAATAGCCTTACCCGCCGGGCGAGTGCGCGGTAGGAAATTCAAAATGATACCGCAGGCGATTAAGGGCAGAGCAACATGTTCCAGGCGGAAGGCCATAATCTGCGCTGTGAGCGTTGTGCCGATATTGGCACCTAAAATAATGGCGAAGGCCTGGGTTAGATTTAAGATTCCCCCATCCACCAAAACGACCATGGAAGCCGCGACCGCACTACTGCTCTGCACTAAGCAGGTGCTGACCAATCCGGCGATTACACCCCTTCCTTTGGTAGCGGTAAGGCGGCTGAGCAGCATTTTAAGGCGAAAGCCCACAACATCTTCCAAGGCCGTGCTCATAATTTTGAGTCCCAGAAGAAAAATACCCATGCCAACTGCAAATCCGGCTAAAAAAGAAAAGGTTCTCATATGAAACCATATGAGAACTCTACATCAGTTAGACTATTTCCAGCGAAGAATGAAACCGGGCTGATGATGCGAGGCCAAATAATCATCGGGATTGGAACTGAGGACTCTTACAACTTTAGCCTCGAAGGCCCCCAGCGCCTCTACCTCCATAAGCACACCGTTAAGCATAACTTGGGAGGTGACGGCAGGCTCCGTGTCCATCCCTTCCAGCACATCTTCAATGGGCACCACCGTGTACAGAATCACTGGATTGCACCCGGCGAACGCTGCGCCACCATTTGTGACAGACGGGAAAGGGCAGTACACACCCCACCCACCTCGTTGATCAGGCCCACATTCACAGCTTCTTCACCTACCAAAACCGTGCCCACATCACGCACCAGTTCACCCGTGCGAAACATCAACTCCCGCAAAACCTCGGTGCCCACCCGAGAGTGCTGCACAATAAAACGGATGACCCTTTCCTGCATTTTATCGAGGTATTCGTATGTTTGAGGCACACCTATCACCAGGCCGCTGAGGCGGATGGGGTGGATTGTCATAGTGGCTGTTTCTGAGATAACTGAATAATCGGCCGCCACCGCTATGGGGGCGCCAATGGAATGCCCCCCGCCTAAAACAAGAGATACTGTGGGGGTTCGCATTGTTTTCAGCATTTCCGCAATGGCCAGCCCGGCCTCGATATCCCCCCCTACCGTGTTTAGCACAACCAGCAGCCCTTTTATTTTAGGATTCTGTTCTATTGCCACCAGCTGGGGGATGACATGTTCGTACTTCGTTGTCTTATTGCGCGGCGGCAAAACCATATGCCCCTCGATCTGCCCAATAATGGTTAGGCAGTGAAAAGGGGGCCCTTCCTCCGGTGCAACCGGCATTTCGGACTGCCCGAATTCTTTGATCGTCTCCAGCGCAGTTTCCTCCCCGGGCATTTCATCCTGTTCACGCATGAAAACCCTCCTTCCCTATCATAGGTAGTATGATAAGAAAGGAGGGTAGTTAAACATGTCAGCCTAGATTTCCATAATTATGGGCAGAATCATGGGCCTTCTTTTGTTTTTTTCCCAAATGTAGCGATTCAAGCTGTCCCGGACAGCGCTCTTTAGGGCACCCCAGTCCGTAATGTTTTGCGCCAAACATGCATCCAGCGCCTCCTTGGCCCTTAAACGCGCCTCCTCCATCAGCTCTTCCGATTCTCGCACGTAAACAAACCCGCGAGAAACTAAATCCGGTCCGGCCGCGACCCTGCCGGTTTTTTTATTTACCGTAACGACAACGATGACAATCCCGTCTGTGGACAACTGACGCCTGTCGCGCAGAACAATGTTACCCACATCGCCTACGCCGAGGCCGTCCACGAAGACCTGCCCCGACTCCACCCGTTCCCGAATCGCGGCGCCACCTGCGGTGAAATCGACCGGAAGGCCTATCTCTCCGATGATGATGTTTTCCTTAGCAACTCCGGTGGCCTCCGCCAGTTCGGCGTGTTTGAGCAGCATTCTGTGCTCGCCGTGAATGGGTATGAAGTAGCGGGGTTTACACAGATTGAGCAGGAGTTTCAATTCCTCCTGTTGGGCGTGGCCTGAAGTGTGTACACCCAGATGAGGCTCGTAGATAACATTGGCCCCTTCTTTAAACAGCTGATTAATGATCCGGCCCACCGATTTTTCGTTTCCCGGGATGGGTGAAGCGGAAATGATGACGGTGTCACCCGGTTCAATCGCAATTCTGTGATGTTCAGCCATGGCCATCCTGCTGAGAGCAGACATGGGCTCGCCCTGGCTGCCCGTGGAAATAACGACGGCCCGCTCGCGGGGCAGGCGGTCTAATTCATCCAACTCAATCAGCATGCCCGAAGGGATTTTCAGATAACCCAACTCACTTGCCACTTCCACAACTCGGATCATGCTGCGCCCCGTTACGCTCACCCGGCGGTTCTCACGCTCGGCCGCATCAAAAATTTGTTGGATGCGATGAACGTTGGAAGCGAAGGTGGCCACCAAAATGCGCCCCTGCGCTCTGCTGAAAATCTGCCGGAACGTTTCCCCCACCATCTTCTCGGACGCGGTGTACCCGGGACGTTCCGCGTTTGTTGAATCGGACAGCAGGCATAAGACCCCTTTTTGGCCCAGTTCAGCAAACTTATAAAAATCGGCGGTTTTGCCATCATAGGGTGTCTGATCGAATTTGAAGTCGCTGCAGTGCACTATGACGCCTAAAGGCGTGTGAAATGCCAGCGCGACCACACCTGCGATGCTGTGATTGACGTGGATAAATTCCACATCAAAATTCCCCACCACAATCCGCTGCCCCGCCGTAATCTCGCGCAGATCGGCGTTTCTCTCTAATCCGTGTTCATTCAGCTTCACCCGCAGCAGGCCCAAAGTGAGCTTGGTGCCATACACGGGCACATTAATTTGACGCAGCACATAGGGGACGCCCCCGATATGATCTTCATGCCCATGCGTCAAAAAGATTCCCTTGACCCGCTGGGCATTTTCCACAAGATAAGTGATGTCCGGAATAACCAGATCAACACCGGGCATATCATCTTCCGGAAACATTACCCCGGCATCTACAATGGCTAAATCCTCTCCAATCTCCACCACTGTCATGTTTTTCCCGATTTCACCCAGTCCACCCAGGGGAAGGATTCGTATTTTATTTTTTTCTTTCGTCATGCAGTTTTATGCACCTCCAATATAACTATGACTATTATTGCGCAGTAAAAAAGAACCACCCTCCGTCCGCACACGGTGGTTGAATTTCACCAACCGAACAAGTCACGTATTTATATATTATACACAACAAGCCGGGAATAATCAAATAAGGCAAAAACCCCGCCTTGCGGGGGGGTTTTCTTTGTCCGTTCCATTAGGGAGCAGTCCACTCACTGTTTGACCCCCCCTAAAGTTAAACCCGTGATCAGCCATTTAGAGGAATACATAAAAAGAAGCATGGCCGGAACGGCAACTAAAACAGAGGCCGCGGAAAAAACGCCCCATTGAGTTGTGAATTGATCCAATAGTTTTTGAAAACCCAAGGGCCATGTAATCAAATTGGACTTTTGCAGCATAACCCTAGCCATCATGAATTCACTCCAGGATGTCATAAAGCTAAACAAACCTGCAATCCCTAAAGCCGGCGTAGAAAGGGGAATAATGATCCTTAAAAAAGCCTCGAGGGCGCTGGCCCCATCAATTAAGGCCGCTTCCTCCAGCTCTTTGGGAATAGTGTCATAGTAACCTTTTAGAAGCCAGATCGAAAACGGTATGGCACCAACGGAGTGGGCGAGGATCAATCCGGTATAGGTATTAAACAACTGCATTCTGACTACCATAACGTAAATTGGCAAAAGCAGCATTCCCGGTGGCAGCATTTGAGTGGTTAAAAGAAACAGCAAACCCGATTTCTTGCCGGGGAAATCCCAGCGGGAAAAGGCATAAGCCGCACTGGCGGATAACGTTATGGCCACAATCACCGTCGTTAAGGAGACTACCAAACTATTCCAAAGCCAAATTAGAAAGTCCTTTTCAAAAATTAGTATGCGGTAGTTTTCTAAGGTGGCGTGAGCCGGGATGATGGATAAGCTGGTAGATAATAACTGGGAGCCGGGCCTTAACGAGATGGTTACGACTCGCAAAAAGGGGTAAACGGCAGCAACACATGCGGCTACTAACGTAATGTGGATAAAAATCCTTTTGATTAGACTGTCTCTTTTTCCTCGGGCGAAAAACCTTTTTATTTTCAAGCCCCTTCCGCCTCCTCCAAACTACGTGTTGTCCTCAGGTGCACCCAGGCAAAGAACATTAAAATCGCCAAAATAACAGTGGAATAGGCAGCACCGAAACCATAGCGGTAGAATTCAAACACAGCTTTATAAAGCGACGTTACCAAAATATCCGTTCCTTCCATGGGGCCCCCTCTCGTAACAAGGTAAATGACGTTGAAATTATTAAATGTCCAGACGACCCCCAATACGGTGGCCGGTACCAGCACAGGTTTCAGCAGCGGCATCGTAATACTTTTGAACTGCTGCCAGCCGGATGCCCCATCGATTTGTGCGGCGTCATAGTACTCCGGCGAAATGCTCTGCAGCCCACCCAAGAGAACCACCATCATAAAGGGTACACCAAGCCAAACATTGATGAAGATAACGGCAACAAACGCCCATTTCGGATCCGAAAGCCATTGGACAGAAGTCAACCCCAGCCGCCGCAGAAGCGCATTAACAAAGCCGTATTGGTAGTGGAATTCATTTTTCCACGTTAGGGCAGCGATTACCTGTGGGATGGCCCAGGGTACGGTTAGAATGGTTCTGTAAATAGCCCTGCCGCGCAGGGGACGGTTTAATAAAATCGCTAAGCATAGCCCCCCCGCAACATGGAAAGAAACATTAATTGCTGTCCAGGCAATAGTCCTCATTAAGAGCCTCAGAAACGTGACGTTTTGCAGAACGGGCGAACGAAAGACATCCAGAAAATTTTCAATGCCATAGCTAAGGCCCACCGAAAACTGTTTAAACCTATACATGCTCATATTACTAAAAGCCAGTTTTAAGTTGAAGCCAAAAGGATAAATAACCAAAACAGTGACCGCCAGCAGAGCAGGAAACATCAGCATAAGCGGCAGAGCGTTTTTGAGCTTCAACCACCGATAAAACACGAAATAGGCGAGCAACTCAAGAATCACTACCCCAAACAACAAAATGGCTAGGATTCTTCCCGCTTCGTTTAAACCCTGCAGCACAATCTTCCACGTTAAAGGAACCACAGATTTCCCCCTCCCGGAAAGGTGTCCGGCCCGGCCGGAAGGCTGAACCGGACACCTTGCTAAAAGCACCGCTTGTTATTTGTACATTTCCCGAATGAGTTTTTCCGCCGCTTCCTGCATCGCCTGTGCTGCCGCTTCCGGTGTCATTTTTCCGGCCATAACGGCTTCTAAGTTAGGACGTATGGCATCCCAAACCGCTCGCATTTCCGGTACCGTCGGCATTGGTTTACCAACAGTCATTTGGTCAGCCGACCCCTTCAAGATGGGGTCCATCGCTAATGAAGGATGTTCTAAGGCTGTCTCAGTCGCCGGCAGACGCATGTGTTTTTCCAGGAAAAGGATTTGGACTTCATCTGTTGAGACAAATTCAATAAACTCCTTGGCAATCTTTTCCTTTTCTTGATCGATGTAATCAGGTAACATGAAATAGATACCCGACGTCATCGGTGACGGCCACAAACCAGTTTCGCTAATCATAGGGATCCGGGCGATACCCAGATCTACTCTTTCGGCTATATCTTCTCCCAAATAGTCCGCAAGCGACCAATCGCCGTTGATTAACATGGCCGCTTTTCCCTCTTTGAACAGGGCATCGGCGGCATCGTAGTCACTTTCGACCGGGACAATTTTAGAAGTATGCTTCAAATCCTGGACAAACCGCAGCGCTTCTACCATGGCAGAGGTGTTTAGGGTGGGGATAACCCCATCTAAAGGCCAACCGCCAAACCCGCCCAACCATGGTGCAAAGAAGAATGGTTCGTTTAGATTGTAGACCAACCCGTACTGATCGGGCATTCCGTCAGAATCATAATCAACCGTGAGTTCTTGAGCTATTTTAATCATTTCATCACTGGTCTGAGGGGCTTCGGGAAGCAGATTCTTGTTATACAGCAGCATCAAATGGTTGCCGACACTGATGGGAACACCCCAAGTTTGGCCATCAAGTTCCACACTCTCCAGGCCGGGGCGCACAAAGCCTGCTAAAAACTCAGGATCAAAGACATCGTCAACGGGTTTGATAATCTGCATAGCCACAAAAGGCCCCGCATGATCCGACACTGTCCAAAGCAAATCCGGTCCTTGGCCCGCGAAAGCCGCAGCCTGGAAATCTTGCCGGAGTTCCTCAACTCCATAACTGACGACTTCCATGGTAAGCCAGGGACGATCGATGCAGAATTCTTCCGCCAGCTTCTCGATTTCTCCCAAAACGCCGCCGGTTACTTCGCCTTCTTTGGTCCAAATGGTAAATTCTGTCTTCTTCTGCGCCGCTGCGCCAGCGCAAGCCAGCAGCACAACCAACAATAGGCTAGTTACGGAAATGGCTAACCGTTTCATTTCAAGATTCCTCCTTTTTTAGTTAGAAATCAAATTTCGCCCTTGCCCTATGCTACATTTCATTACCCCCTCTGTCCCAAAAACCGGCCGGTGATTACAACACATCCACTATCGGGATTTCCACACTTCGCCTATAACGTTATAGTATAAGGCTGTTATTTAAATCAGAGCGGGAAGATGCCGCGGGATGGCTGCCTAAATCAACCGGCACCCTTGCTTCGAACGTATACCTTCAAATCTCAATTTCCATTATAAATCCGGCGGCATTGGGTGTTGGGACTGCCACAATAAGTTCGCCTCGGGGTCCTTGAGCCGCCCAAGCCTTATCGAGACCTACTTCAACGTTATCACGCTCTACTAGATTGAGGTGTGTACCCGCCACTTTGATCTTGCCGCTTGTCAGCACATTTTTGTAATATTCGTCGACGTAAAGGTGAACCAGCACTTGTTCTCGGGGCGGCAAAAACTGCCCCTGCGGAGCGGCCACCTTGAGCGTAAACCCCTTTTTTGCGGGCCGTAAGACAACGGAAGTTGTGGCGCACCGGCCCTCTTTATAACCAAAACCCTCGCCCGCATCCTCATACAACTCTAAGTGCGCCAAAACATCATCTTTGGCCCCCTTATCCGGCTGCGGCGATGGAACGTAAATGTGCAGGCATAACTGTTTGCCATCTCGCTCGCCGGTGTGGTTTACAGGTTGTTCCATAGGTAAAATGGCACCGGCCCGCACATACAACGGTAGGCGGTCCAGTGGCGCGGGGGCGACAATGTGTGTACCGCCGCAGAAATATTGGCCGCTCCAGTAATCTACCCACCGGCCCTCAGGAAGGTACACGAGGCGTTCCCGCCGACCGGGCTCATAAACCGGGCAGACGAGTAAATCTTGGCCCACAAGAAATTGATCCGATAAATGGAAGGTGTTAGAATCAGTGGGGTATTCTAAAAACAGGGGCCGCATAATGGGCAGTCCCGTTTGGGCAGCGCGGTGAAACTCGTTATATAAAAAAGGCAGCAACCGATAGCGCAGGCGCAAAAATCGCCTTGAGATGCTTTCCACCTCGGGGCCAAAACTCCAAGGTTCCTGGTCAATTGTGTCCTCGGCACTGTGGTTGCGGTAAAAAGGCATGAAGGCACCCACTTGCATCCAGCGGGCAAATAATTCGCCCCGGGCATCGCCTTGAAAGCCGCCGACATCGCTGCCCACAAAAGGAACCCCGGACAAACCCATGCCCAAACACATGGGGATGGACATCTGCAAATGTTTCCACCAACTATGATTATCGCCCATCCAAACTGCTGCGTAACGTTGGATACCCGCATAGCCCGATCGAGTTAGCAAGAAAGGGCGTTTGTCCGGCCGCAAGCGCTTTAAGGCATCATAAGTAGCCATAGCCATAGTCAACCCGTAGGCATTATGTACTTGGGAATGGGCAGCCTCTTCCCCTTCTTCGCCCTGCAGTACTTCATCGGGAAGCGTATTGCGAGAAAAACAGGATGGCTCGTTCATATCATTCCAGATTCCGGCCACTCCCGCATCAAAAAGATCGCCGTGTAGATCGCCCCACCACTGGCGGGTTCTTTCTTTCAAAAAATCCGGAAAGACCGTCCTACCGGGCCAAACAGTCCCCACAAACAACTCGCCATCCGGATAACAGATAAAATTGCGCCGCTGAACCCCTGCCCGGAATACTTCGTAATGCCCATCCATTTTGACCCCGGGGTCAACGATAGTTACTGTTTTGAACCCCTGAGCGGCCAAATCCTTGATCATTCGGCGAGGATTTGGAAAGCGTTCTTTGTCCCAGGTAAAGACACGGTACCCATCCATGTAATGAATGTCCAAATAAATAGCATCGCACGGCAGCCGGCGAGCCCTCATTTCGGAGGCGATCTCCCGCACGCGTGCTTCCGGGTAATAGCTGTAACGGCTTTGTTGATAACCCAAAGCCCACAGGGGTGGAAGTTCCATCCGCCCGGTCAATTCTGTATACTGCCGGATAACATCCTTTGGTCCGGGGCCGGCGAAAATATAGGTATCCAAGGTAGGTTGCATCGCCGCCAGTTTTAACACTTGGCTTTGGCTTTTAGCCACATCATAGATAACCCTAGCCGGGCAATCGACAAACAGTCCGGTGCTGCGTCCCTCATCATCCATACTTAGGGCAAACGGGATGGCTTGGTACAGCTCGTCGTGGCCCGGAATGTGCAGCGGCTCGTCAGTGGCCCAGAAAGATAATCGCTGGCCGCGCTTATCGAGAAAACCTTGCTTTTGGCCGAAACCATAATAGCGCATGCCCTCAGGTGCCTGCAGCGCCCAACTGCAGCCCACTATTTTAGCAGCCGAGTCGGTCCTTTCTTCCATGATAAGGCCAAAGCCCTCAGCCTGCGCCGTGGCGGCCGCCGAGGAGCCATCCCGCCGTTTTAAACTCAAGCGGAAGGGGTCTTTTTCAATTATCACGGTCAAGCCCTGAGCAGCTGAACAATGTGTCTGCCAAAGCAAAGAATGATTCTGCTCCCGAAGGCTGCCTTCACAACCCGACCCATAATCCGCTGAAGTGGTCACGGCATAAGAGCGCTGCGCGGGTTTCACACCCCTGGGCACCATTTGTACCCTGATTAAAGCGGCTGATAAAGCGGCAATCTGCACCTGCACCTCGTCAGTTTCCAAAAACAGGACCGAACCCCGTTGTTCCCAATTGGTAATGGCCCCTATGTCCTGAGTTCTTAAGGTAGGTTGTCTTTTATTACTCAAAATAATCGGCTCCTTTCAGGCCCCGGAAATATTTGTGATTAGTTGCTGAGCGTGCAGCCCCTAACGGTTTGGCCTAAACTCCTGCCCGGTATTCTGCGGCCGGCAGCGATTATCTTTCTGCCCTAATAGAAGCAGCCGGGGCCAATCCCCCGCAAGATTCCCGGACCACAAGTTCAACCGGAAGAATTACGGATGCGGAGGCGGCCTTGGGATTATTCATTACGTTCCAAATTTCTTTCACAGCCGTCTTCCCCATCAGCGGCCCGTCCTGCCGGACGGTAGTGAGAAGGGGCCTGGCCAAAGATGCCGCCTCACTATCATCATAGCCCACTACCGCAACGTCCCTAGGAACCTCCCTGCCCACTGAGCGCACGGCCTCCATGGCCCCTAGAGCCATTACATCACTTGCGGCGAAGATTGCGCTCACATCGGGGTGGCTTTCTAAAATTTGCAGAACGGCTCTTTTGGCCCCTGTTTGCGTAAATTCACCATGACCGATCAAAGAAAGATCTATTTCCACATTAGCTTTCCTCAATGCTTGCGCATAGCCTTCGAAGCGTGATTTAGAAATACCCTCCCCCGGTCTGCCGTTTTCCTCGCCTTTTTGTTCTAAGAAGGCTTCTAGCGAGTCCCCACCGAGAAAGGCTATTTTTCTATGCCCCAAACTTATAAGGTGTTCAACCGCAAGCCTGGCACCCTTTTTATTATCAGAAGAAATATAAATCGAATTCCGCCCCTTGAAGGGAATATCCACAAATACGGCCGGGATTTGGCTGTCCTCTATCTTTTCAAACACGCCGGGCTCAGACGGTGAACCCATAATAATCAACCCTTCGGCCCTAGATTCTATACTCCGCCTTAAGGACTTTCGCCAGCGCTTCGATCTATCATCGGCCTGCTGAACACTTAGGATCAGCTCATAATCACGATTCTGCGCTTCTTTAGAAATACCGCACAACACCTCGTAAAAAAACGGATGCTGCAGGCCCTCTTTGGCAAACAAAAACAACTGAAGAAGGTGGCTTCGGTTTCTAATCAGCCTTTGCGCCAAAGCATTTGGATAATAATTTAGGTCTTCCATCGTCTTTCGAACCCGTTTTTCTGTCTCCGGGCCGATATCGCCGTAGTTGTTCATTACATGCGAAACTGTACTTACCGAAACACCCGCCGCTTTTGCCACATCCCGAATGGTAACCCTTTTTGGTGGTTCGTTGCCATTGCCCTTGTGTTGGAACATCTGATCACCTCGCGATACTTTTAACAGTTTGACAACCTTCGTGTCCTAATAATACAAATGTATTTTACTATAACGTTATAGTCCTATCAATAGTTTACACAATGATTGTTTTTTTGTCAACGGATTTTAGTTTTTTCCGGACCGGACGAAACAAAACCAAATTATGGCTTCTAGTGAAAAGGTTCCGCACAAACAAAAAACCCCGCCGGGTGGACGGGGTTTTCTTTATTTCGATTGTTTTTAGGACCGCAGCCCCATTTTAAACAAGACATCCTTGATTTTCTGCCCTTCCTGTTCGGTAAGATCAACTAGGGGCAGGCGCACCGGGCCCGTCTCAAAACCGACATATTCCAAAGCCCTTTTGACCGGTACCGGGTTTGTTGTCAAAAACATCGCCTTAAAGAGCGGCATAAGCTGTAGGTGAATGTCTAATGCCGAGCCGGTTTTACCCTGATTGAAGGCGTTAATCATGGCCTTGATTTCGCGTCCCACAAGGTGCGAAACAACGCTTACTATTCCCGCGCCCCCCACCGCTAAAATGGGCAGTGTAAGCGAATCATCTCCGGAATAGATGAGAAAATCCTGCGGCACTAAAGTTTTTAAAACACTGACCTGCTCAAGGTTGCCGCTGGCTTCTTTGATGGCCACGATATTATCTATCTCGGCCAATCTAGCAACCGTTTCGGGCAGAATGTTCAAACTTGTTCTGCCCGGTACATTGTAGAGCATAACCGGCAGTGAAGTACTATTCGCCACCGCTTTGAAATGTTCAAAAAGCCCTTCCTGAGAAGGCTTATTGTAATACGGGGTGACGAGCATGATCCCGTCAACCCCGGCACTCTCGGCCGCTTTTGTCAAAGTGATACTGTCCTGCGTACAATTTGATCCCGTTCCGGCTATGATTTCAAATTGGCCGCCTAAAGCATCCGTAACTTCCGCGAATAGCTTCGCTTTCTCCTCAAAACTTAACGTGGGGCTTTCCCCTGTAGTACCGCTTAAAACCACCCCATCCGATCCATTTTGCGCAAGCCGCTGCGCTAATTCCACAGCTGCCCTATAATTAACGGAGCCATCTTTGTGCATGGGGGTGACCATGGCGGTAAAAAGTTGACCTGATTTCATCAATTAACCCTCCTAAATCCGATCGAGTTGGAATTCCTTATGCAGCGCACGCACCGCCCGGGGCAGATGCTCCTCCAAGATGAGGCAAGAAATATTGGCGTGTGAGTCGGTGGTTTGAAAAATGGGGATTTGTTCCCCTTCCAAGCAGCCCACAACTCTGGCCATAACACCTGGTACACCGTGCATTCCCGCTCCTACAACAGATACTTTAGCAAAACCCACTTCGATCTTAACATCTAAATTTAAGGACGTCAAAACCTTTCTGGCAGTATCTACCTGTTCTTCATCAATAACAAAGGCAACCAGTTCGGAAGCGAGCAAAATTAGATCTATACTTACGCCCGCATCCGCCAGAAGCCGAAAAATCTTAGTCGTAAGCACGCCGGTGTGAAACTCGTTCGAACCGCTGATCTTAACCTGGGCCCGTTTTCCTAAGTGGGCAATGCCCGTTACCACCCTATCCGCGATCCGTTCACTACCCATCTTTCCCCGAGGTTTAACACCATGGCCAATAAATGTCCCACCGTCTGAATCATCAGAAAGGGAAAGAATCTGAATGGGAATGCCTTCTTCCATACTGATTTCCGCCGCCCGAGGGTGCAGGATCTTTGCCCCCATGTGGGCCAATTCGACGACCTCCCGGTACGATAGAACTTTGAGGGTCGGTGCCTCAGGCACCAACTTGGGATCTGCCGTCTTTACCCCATCGACATCGCTGTAAATCTCCACCCGCTCCGCATTCAGCACAACTGCCAGTACGGCCGCGGTCGTGTCGCTGCCCCCCCTGCCTAAAGTGGTTATTTCACCCGTCTCTGTTACCCCTTGAAAACCTGCAACCACCGGGACTTTCCCCGCCCGCAAAACGGTGCGCAGCCGCTCACCGTCAACCGCCAAAACGCGAGCCCCCAAATGGATGCTATCTGTATAGATGCCGCTCTGCCACCCGGCTAGGGCCCGGGCGGGCAGACCCAGTTGGCCCAGCCCCTCCGCGAAAATTGCTGCGGAGATGATCTCGCCGCACGACAAAAGCAGATCGGTGTTGAGACCGTCCGCCTCAGGATTCGTCCGGTACAGCAGTTCCAACAAGGTATCGGTGGCATAGGGCTCACCGCGCCGACCCATGGCCGAGACCACTACAACGGGCCTATACCCCGCCTCAGCCGCGGCTAAAACCCTCTCGAATGCCTTTTTTCGATCCGTTGGGGCAGTCAGTGAGCTGCCGCCAAACTTTTGGACAATAATACGCACAGCATCACCCCATTTTCCGGGCGTAGTATTCGCCGATTTGCACCGCGTTCAAAGCCGCGCCCTTCCTGATTTGATCTCCCACAACCCATAGGTTCAACCCATTTTCCACCGTCAGGTCCCGGCGAATCCTGCCCACGTAGACAGCATCCTTGTGAGAAGTATAAAGAGGCATGGGGTAGTCCTGAATGGCCACATCATCGATGACTTCAATGCCCGGTGCCTGCGCTAACAGCCGGCGGCATTCTTCGGGCGATAGCGGTTTTATAGTTTCCACGTTGATACTTTCGCTGTGGGAGCGCATGACAGGAATACGAATAGCGGTGGCAGAAACCTTAAAATCAGGATCACCGAACATCTTCTGCGTTTCCTTGACCATCTTCCATTCCTCTTTTGTATAGCCGTCTTGGTCGAAATCATCAATCTGGGGCAGGACGTTAAAGGCAATGGGATAGTGTTTCTCACCGCCCGCAAAGGGTAAAATCTCGGCCTGCAGCTCCCGACCCATGACATAATCCTCTGTCTGGCGGCGCAGCTCATCCATTCCCCGACCACCGGCCCCGGATACTGCTTGATAGGTGGAAACCACAACCCGTTTGATGCCGGCCCGATCGAGAATTGGCTTTAGAACGAGAGCCATAATGATAGTGGAGCAATTTGGGTTAGATATGATGCCGCGGTGCCGGAAAATGTCCTCTCCATTAATTTCGGGCACAATCAAGGGCACATCGTCTCTAAGGCGAAAAGCACTCGTATTATCAATTACAACCGCTCCGGCATCTACCGCCGGCTGTACCCACTCTTTACTGACAGAACCGCCCGCGGCGAAAAAGGCAAGATCAACATCCTTAAAACCATCCGCCGAAACCTCCTGAACCGCGTATTCCTTACCGCCCACTAAAACGCGGGTACCGGCGGAACGAGGTGATGATAGCAGTGTGAGGTTTTTTATGGGAAATTCCCTTTCTACCAAAATGTCAAGCAGTTCCTGGCCCACCATGCCCGTTGCTCCCAATATTGCCACATTTAAAGCTCTCACGTAAAACCTCTCCTTTAACTAGCGTACTCTTCTTAATTCTCTTTCGATTATAATAGGCTGAAGCTGCCGGTATTGCAATGCTTTTTCGATCGTTTCCGGAATTAGGCCCATCTCCGCCACCAAAGAACGGGGTTTTTCCTCCGGATTATCTTGGCCGAAGGGAACAAAGAAAATATGGGGCGTGCTTAACAGCATCCCAATGTTTTTGGCGTTGAGTCCTAAAGCATCGTTGGTGGAAATGGCGAGAACTAAAGGTTTACCATTGCGCAGATGCGCCTTAGACGCCATCAATACGGAGCTATCTGTAATAGCATTAGCCAATTTTGCGCAAGTATTGCCCGTACAAGGCGCGACAACCAGACAGTCCAGTACCTTAGATGGGCCAAGGGGCTCTGCAGCTACAATAGTGCTGACAACCTTTCTTTCCGACAATTCCTCGAAATGAGCGACAATTTCGGCCGCCCGGCCGAAACGAGTGTCCAGCGCGGCTACTGTTTCCGAAACAATGGGATAAATCTCCGCTCCCGCCTGCTTAAGCCTTTCAATTTGGGGCCAGATCTCCGCGTAAGTGCAGTGACTGCCTGTGAGGGCAAAGCCTATATTCTTACCCCTAAGTGTCATCGTGTTCCTCCCCTAAGAGTTTCTCGAGTAGGCGAGGAATGGTACGCACCAAAATTTCGCCGGCAGTCTTGGGAGCCACCCGTCCCGGCAGAGACAAGGCATGGATGGCCCGAATCCCCAATTCTTCAGCGGCGGCAAAATCAGTGCCGCCCGGACTGGCGGCAATATCGATGATCACGAGATTGGAATCTAACAGCCTCAAATATGATCTGGGCAAAACCATGGCAGGAATGGTGTTGAAAATTAAATCATAATTCGTACTCGTTTTTAGGTTGGCAAGGGCTAGAGGCTCCGCTCCCAGCGCAATTGCACGAGCCAAATCCGCACCGGAGCGCGATGCTACCGTTACCTTAGCGCCCAACGCCAGCAAAACCCGGGTTAAAGTGGTGCCACAGCGGCCCAATCCCAAAACCAGGCAGCGCGAATTGTGGATAGTGATGGCGGTATTTTCCATGGCCACCTGAAGCGCGCCCTCCGCCGTGGGAATTGAATTTAGAATCGCCAGCTCATCAATTTCCGCTATTTCTATGAGCCCCAAACCGTATTGGGTGCTCAGGCCCTGAATAATCGGTTTGGCAACGCCAATCAAGAGCGGCGTTCGTGCCGGCAGCAGCGGAATCACCTTGGCTAAATTAATTAGTTCCTCCGCGCCATCAAGCCTGGCGGAAATCTCCCCCGCCAGGTTGGTATTGCTCATGGGAGCAATTACGGCCCGGGCACCTCGCACCGCCTCGGCAGGGGTATGGAAATGCAGAGCTTTTATTAAAGATCCCTCGTTGGGGAAACCAACTAAACGCAAATCGGCCCCTAGGCCGATTAAGGCAATGGCCAAATCAACTTCCCGCTGATCACAACCGAGCATTGCAATGGGTTTTCCAGCTAGATTGCCAGCCATGGCCAGCCCTCCTCACCTGAACTCATTAGTACTATATGTCGGTGAAGAGAATGTGTTCTAGTCCAACTGCAACACCCTCAATTTCAGATATCTTAGCAATGGCCAGCAAAACGCCGGGCATAAAACTCTCGCGGTTATTTGAATCGTGGCGAATCAAAAGCGTCTGCCCCGGAAGGCCTAGCAGTACTTCCTGATGCGCAACCAATCCGGGCAGCCGCACGCTGTGAATGGGAACCGGCATTGTTCGAGCCTCTTCAATGAGCTGCTTGGTACGCAAGGCAGTGCCCGATGGGGCATCGAGTTTTTGATCATGGTGATATTCTACGATTTCCACTTTATCAAAAAAGGAAACTGCCTGCTGAGCAAATTTCATCATCAGCACAGCGCCTATGGCGAAATTGGGTACAATGAGCGCCCGCCAAGTTGATTTTTCGGCCCTTCGCTGCCATCTTACAACCTCTTCCTCCGCTAAGCCCGTAGTGCCTATCACCATGGGCACATTATGTGCGAAACAGGCCTCCATGCTGGCCCCAATTGCTTGGGGGGTAGTAAAATCCACGACTACATCGGGCCTTGCGGCAGCCAGTGCTTTGTTTAGGTTAGTAAACATGTCTATGCCTGCCAGGTTTCTCCCGGACGAATCCACGCCTCCTACCAACACCAAATCGGAGGCGCTTTGCACCGCTTTGCAGACTTCCCGCCCCATCTTGCCGGTGGCTCCGTTGATCAGTACCCTCATCTGTTTTTTCGACCTCCTCCTGTGCCTTGGTTTTTCATTCTAGTTGTAGCTGCAACATTCCTGCCGCATGACACACTACCTGCAACAAAAAAGGCCGCCTCGCGGCAGCCTTCCCCATCTTCAGCTAATTAGATTTCTTTCCGCCTCCATGGGCCTCCACATCTTTGGCGCCGTTCTGCCTTAGAATCGAACTGGCATCATTGACCTTGTCCTCGCTAGTCTCAATGACCGCCAGTACTCCCCCCTGTTTTAAGTCTTCCTCATACTGGCGCCCACGTTCCTCGGGGATACCCAAATCAATAAGCCCCCCCGCTACTCCACCCGTTACCGCACCCGACAAGACGCCCGCCAGCGGCCCCGCAGCGATAATCGGACCAATACCCGGAATGGCTAAAGCCCCCACACCGGCCAACAAACCGGCAACCCCGCCTAGAGCCCCGCCCCATGCGGTACCATCACCTATGGAATCGGTAACGAATTCATCACTCGTTTCCATATCCTGAGTGGAAGAGCGACCCTTCTGATCGTCCTTAGCTATAATCGATATTTCATTATCTCCAAACCCTTTATTTCTCAGAGCCTTTACTGCGTTTTCCGCGGCGCTTACATCGCGAAAAACACCGATAACAGTTGACAATGGAATTCCCCCTTTATTTTTCTTGGGTTTAGCTTACCCAAAAAAAGGGGGCTTATTCCGACGGCCTCTGTCTTCTACTTTGCGCATTATTTCGTTGAAATCTTCAGCGGTAGTTAGATCAACAATAATCAAATCCCTACCGATCTTTTTAATGCCCCGCCACGGAATGACAATCAAGCGGGGCCGAAACCAGCGGTTCCCGTAGGGAATAATAATGGATTCAACGGTGCCCGTGCGCAGGTTAATGATCAAATCGGTATGATCCACAACCCCCAGCCTGATTCCTTCATCAATACAGATGATTTCTTTGCCGGATAGCTCGGAATACCGCATCACGCTCACCTCAGCTTAGCCTATGAAAGCGATATGCTTTCTAGAACTTACACTGCCATGATATGCCCAACGCCGGCGAGGTGCTAAAACCGGCCCCCATATTTCCCCGATCATACTCGCCCAATTCGAGCTGAACATGGCCTCGCGCAGCATTTCGCCGCAGCATTAGGGAATAATACAGTCGTTTCTTCAGCCAGTCATACTTGGCAATGATCCGCCCCTGCAGCCCCCGTTCAAATTTGATCTCCAGGCGGCCGATTCCATTCGGGCCGTCAAAACGAAGACCGTACGCGATCATCCCTCGCTGCCCGTCATAACGGGCAGTGCCGTTGAGAACATCAAGTTGAATCGAACAAGCCTCCGCGACGCGGCGCAAGATCAAAGCCCGAGTGGGCTGCAGGCGTAGTTCCACGGACGCATCCTCACCTAAAGAAACACACTTCAGCGAAAACTGATCGTAGGTCCTAGTTTGGGCCAGATTGCTGTGGCGGCGCAAATTGAAGGACAGCCTAACCCCGCCGAAATCAGTGCCCGCCTCCACTCTCCAACCCCGGCGATCGGGCGTATACTTGTTACTTTTCGCAGCTAAACTTACGAAACCGGCTTCCACCCGCTGCCAGAAAAAGTTAAGAAAAGACCTGCCGGCGCCTACCCCGATCTCGGCGATAGATGCCCGGGACAAATCCTGCCGCTGCTGCCAGCCTTGGCCCAGCACAGCCCGGAAAGTGCCCAAGTCAAGCAGGGCCTCCAGGGAGGCGGAACGGCCCACCACCGGGCCCCGGTGATGCAGCTGCATGCCCCGCAGTACGAGCGGCCCCGCCCGAACGTAGTTTTCACAAAACCATAAGTCGGCTAATTCACCCGTTCTAAGAGGAACACTGCCCAACATTCCCAGCCGCACCTGATCAGCAGCGAGGATCAGCGCAGTTGTAGCCGGGCCCAAATTGTCTTTGTGCAGAACACGAAACAAATCTTGTGAAGTATGGTGCGCTTTATTCTTTGTCCAATACAGGCTCAACCCGTTTTCGTCCGAAACACGCACCTGCCAATGGGGCTTAAAACTGACCCCGCCTGCTTCGAACAAAAAAGAACCGCCCCCCTGTGCGTCTAAATGCGCACCCTTATGGGCGGCGGCAAAAACAAGTTCCCGTTCTATGGCATGACGGTCCAGCCGGCCTTGATAGGAACCACTTATCTCAACGGCCTCTGCCACAAAATTCAGGCCCAAACTGAAAAGAAGGATGAAAAAAACTCCGCGCATGTACAAAAGAACATTCTCCTTTTGGACATCTCCCTGGGCGCGGAGCTAATTTGATTATAGCATATTTATCTATTTCTTCCAAGCATAGCCTTCCCGCTCGGTCCGGCCCTGCTGACGGGCAAAGTTTTCCCCGTTCTTTGCCACATAAGCCCGGTACAACTCCTCAGGGCCGATACCGGCCTTGAGACACATGCTGACGAAAAAATGGAGTACATCAACAATTTCCTCTTTCAGCCGTTCCGAATCAATTTCTTTAGGATCCTTCCACCACTTAAAATTGACCTCATCGAGAACTTCCGCCAGTTCGGAAATGAGTGCCAAAATTTCCTTCTGAATCCACACCTCTCGCGGAAACTCCAAACCCCTGTGTTCCACAACGGCCTGATCAAATTTCTCCTGCAGACGGAAAATCTCCTTCAGCATATCTTTTGACATCTAATGCCCTCCTTCAGCGACAATCCCGGCCCAAGCGCGATGGAACTGGAGGCTTGGGAGACAAATAGTTCTTCCGCGAGCAGAAGCAACTCGTGGTACTGCACAGCGGCGATCTTTTCTAAAAACTGCTCCACTCCAAAGGAAACGGAATTATCCAATTCTGCCTTGGCCTGCCTAAACATGCGCGCTTCCGTGCTCTCTAAAGCCAGAAGGGCTGACCCTCGTAACTGGGCTTGGGCCCTGATAAACATGTCCCGCCTGATTTTTCCGGGAAGGTTCGCCAGCAAATCCAAGAGCACATCCCATACCTGATTCCATTGATCGGGGCTGAATCCTGCATAAATGCCGTAATAACCCGCGTCACTATAGAGAGAAGAAAAGGAATAGGTGTTATATACTAGGCCGCGCTTTTCGCGCAGTTCTTGAAAAAGCAAAGAACTTGCGGCACCACCCAAAATAATATCGAGCAAATAAAGGGCGAAACGTCTCTCGTCTGTACGCGCAAATGCGGGGCCGCCCAAACAGAGGTGGATCTGCTCCGTATCTTTATCGTAAAACAACTGCCCGGGAAGGCCCAAAACGGGGGCGTCCAGCCGGGGTGCATCCTTCCGGGGCAAAGAGGCAAAGGCTGAGGCGAACTCATCCACAACTTGCCCATGGGAGATATTGCCCACCGCGGCGATCACTAGGCGTTTGGCTGTGTAATGATCCGCCATGAATGCCTCCGCATCTGCCTGCGTGAAGCCCCGCACCGTTTCGGCAGTGCCCAAAACACTGTTGCCCAGCGGGCTGGCGGGCCAAAGTTTTCCGGGCAGCAGATCTTGCACCTGATCTTCCGGGTCATCTTCATACATTTTTAATTCCTCTAAAACGACTTTGCGTTCTTTAACAATCTCCCGCGGTTTAAACAAAGGGTGCAGCAGCATCTCCCGCAGCACATCGCTCGCCGCGGGCCAATGCTCGTCCAAAACTTTAAAATAAAAACACGTTCGTTCCCGGCCCGTAAAGGCATTAAAATAACTGCCCGATTGATCCATAATCTCCGCAATTTGCTGCGCAGAGTATTTTTCTGTGCTTTGAAACAGCATATGCTCAATAAAGTGGGCGAGGCCGCGCTGTTCAGGCCTTTCGTAGCGGCTGCCCACCGTAAACCATGCCCCCAAGGTAACTGAACGCACATGGGGTAAATATTCGCTAATAATTCTCACGCCGTTTGGCAGAACTGTCCTTTCGTACATAAGCAACCTCCGGCACGGGCTTGCAAAGCTATCCAGCCCATGCTTTACTTACCACTGAATTTACTCAATAAGTATGATACCATGAAATCACTATCTATGGGAAGGGGCGAATTATGTGGGTAAAGCTGTAATTGTGGCCTTTTTATCTATCCTGTTTTATTTAACAAATCTGCTTGGCGGCGGACAACAACAGCTGCCGCCCGTTAATGAGCCCGCGGTGCAGCACAGCTATGGTGTCCTGGGCCAACAGGCGATCGTTCTTCCTGAACGCGCCGTTTTACGGCACGCGCCCGACAGCCAAGGGGAAATTGTGGGAACGATCATGCAAAACGAGGCTGTGCTGATCCTAGATGAGCGCGCCGGCTGGTATAAGATCAAGCCCGAATCGCAAACAGAAGGGTGGATCCCCAAATACGCGGTGGGCTTGACACAGGTTGAAAAATCAACTTCAGAGAAAATAATCTTAGGCTACTATTCGGGGGAACAACAGGCTTATGAAAGTCTGCTGGCGCAAAGCACACAGCTGACCGGGATTGCCCCGCTAAGATGGCGGCTTACCCAAGACGGTACAGTGCTGAACGAATTCGAACCGGAAAAAATCGGCCGTGGCCTTTATTTTGCGGGCAATCAAAAGTTGGGCACCTATGCCTATCTAGGGCTGCCCCCTGATCCGGAGGCTTTTCTCGATCAAGATGTACTATGGGCGGATAGTTTTGCCGCTATTGAAAATGCAATCACGGAATGGGGTTTGAAGGGCGTTTTACTCGATTCAGGCGCCATAACACAGACAAGGTTATTTGACTTCGCTTCCGGCTTAAGGACCCATCTGAGAGAACAGGGCCTGCTCACACTGCTCGCCCTAGAGTGGGAGCAAGAATTGGATTGGGCAGCGGCGGCAGAGGGGGCAGATCTAATCATCGTCAACACCGCGGATTTGACTGCCGCTGCCGCCGGGCCTCTGGCATCCACCGCTGATGTAAGGGAGATGCTGTCTTCGATTGTGCAGAAGACTGCGCCCGAAAAAATCATTCTTGGTTTGGCTAACGTTGGCTTGGATTGGCCCGAAACGGGGCAGCCTACCGTACTTTCCCACGGGGAGGTATTAGAACTGGCCGCCCGACGAGGCGCGGACATTAAATGGGATAACGCCAGCCAGACACCTTATTTTCGCTATGGAGCGGGACATGAAGTTTGGTTTGAAAATCGCTACAGTATCAAACACAAGTTAGAACTGGCGGCGGAATTCCGTTTGGCGGGCGTTGCTTTCATGCAATTCGGGTTGGAAGATCCTGATGTATGGAATGTGCTGGCCGAAACTTATAATTAATCCGCTAAAAGTTCGCTTACCGTAACGCAGACAAAACCACGGTTAGAGAGGTGATCGAGTATTACCGGCAGGGCCTCCAATGTTGGTTTGGTGGGATGCATGAGTACTAAGGAGCCATTATTAATCTTGCCAATCACCCTATCAATGATCACAGTAGGAGCGGGACGCTGCCAATCTACCGTGTCAACCGTCCACAGGACCGTTTTATAACCTAATTCGGCCGCCACGGCAATCGTCTGCTTATTGAAATCGCCCGCGGGTGGTGCAAAAATTTGTGGTTTCTGCCCGGTGGCCATTAAAATGGCGTCTTCCCCTTCCTGAATAAGGCGGGCAACTTCGCCGCGGCTCATCTGGCTGGCCATGCCATGCCAGCCGCCGTGATTGCCCATTTCGTGACCGGCCGCGGCGATCGATTTAGCTAGTTCAGGCGTTTGCGCGGCCCACCTTCCGGTGGGGAACCAAGTCGCTAAGACACCGAAATCAGCGAAAACATCCAGCATGGGCCGGATAAACTCGTTACCCCAATCCACGTTGACCATCAGGGCAACTTTGGGCTCACTGGTGGGCCCCCGGTAATAGGGTTGAAAATGGGCGCTGGTAATAGAGGGTAGGACTTCAAGGGTGATCAACCCCAGCTCTGTTTTCGCCTCCGCACCAAGTAGGGCTTTCACGGTAGACTGCACATCCACAACTAGGCCTACCACCTCGGAGCGCACTGTACCGCTCTGCCAATCCCAACTGGCGTTGCTCGCCTCCACCTGATATGCCTCGGCTAACCCCGCAACCACATCGTAAAGTTCTTGTTCCAAAAGCCCGCCAACGGCATGGCCTTCTAACGTTACCCCTGTCTTTACCCCCCGCAGCTGTCGGTGGCAGCGCAAAAAAAGACCGGGGCCGAAAAACGCTAAAACGATGGCTAAGGCAATAAGCGCCCCGAGCAGCAGCCCGCGCTTAGTTATAATCACGCCTAACGACCCCCTTTGCCCCGATGCTGCACACCGGCGTGATCAATATAATAATCATCTTTGAAGATCAGCTCCGAAACCGGAAGTATGCTGTAGCCGGCCTGTTTTAGATCGGGAATGATACGCCTGATCGCGCCGGGCGTACCCGGGCCGGCATTATGGAATAAAACGATGGAACCCGGTTTAATCTCGCGCATCACCCGGTCGTAAATCTGGCCGCTGCTTAGATTCTTCCAATCCAAGGAGTCCACAGACCACTGCACAGGATAATAACCGAGGGCGGTTGCGGTAGAAAGAACGCGGTTATTGTATTCTCCGAAGGGGGGGCGAAAAACTATTGTCCGTTTACCGGTTAAATCCCGAATCATCTCATCAAGTTTTCCCAATTCATAACCGATTCCTTTTTCATCCAAGCTGTTCATGTGGGGATGGGAATAACTATGATTGCCTATTTCATGTCCCGCGGCCGCGATTTTCACTACATATTCGGGATATTTATCGACCCATTGGCCCGCCAAAAAGAAAGTGGTTTTGATTCCGTGGGTGGCTAGAATCTCCAAAATCTCATCGGTCAACTCCGTACCCCATGTGGCATCGAAGGAAATGGCCACCTGTTTTTGATCCGTCCGCACCTCATAAATGGGAACAAGCCTTGCTCGAGACGTGACCGCAACGATCAAGGGGGTCCGAACTTGAGGCAGCAGGCTGAGAAAGGCAATAATCAATAGGACGGTAACGCACCACCATTTCACCTTAAAGACGAATACACGCATCTTATCACCCCTCGTGTATTCATATTCACTTAGAGGGCGAAGTTATGATTACCAATCCTTTTTATAACCGGCTTTGTTGCCCAATAATCCATCGCTTGGGAAGTGGAGGGATTATAAAAATAAAGAGCACCGCCGGTGGGGTCTTCGCCTAATAAAGCGCGCACTACCGCCTCTTCGCAGCTTCCCGAGGCGGTCTTGGGCAAGAGGCCCAATTCCATCGGGGTAAACTGACCCGGCTCGTGGATGACATCCCATACGGTATCGGGAAAAGTGCGGCTGCGCACCCGATTTAAGACCACCGCGGCCACCGCGATTTGGCCCTCGGGCGGTTCACCCCGCGCCTCCGCATAGACCAGCCTGGCAAGTAGTTCTTTCTCCTTAGCCGTCACCTCATAAACGGTGCCGTCCCAGCGTATGATGTTCGGTGTGATGTGGGAGGGCAGCCGCAGCACGGTGCCAATCTGCAGACTGCCGGGATCTTTGATTTTGTTCAGATTCGCAAGTTCCTGCCAGGAAATATCATACAGAAGGGAAATATCATAAAGCGTATCCCCCGGCCGCACAACGTGGGTTGGGTGGGGATCGGCGTGGGCCAATGAAAAAAACAAGAGCAAAAACCCCAGTATGACAAAAATATTACGCATATTCCTCTCCCCCATGTTTTTCGGAAATCACTCTATTTTTCCACGTCAAGGGTGATTTTCCTTCAACGGCCCAAACGATCCAGAAAATTCAACACTTTATTCCCGGCTATTACTTCGGAAAAGGACACTTTTTCGGCGCTGCAGTTTAAAGCGGCTAAGGCGGCCGCGGCGAGAAACTTAGCTAATGGGGGCAGGGCCACCGCGGCGGCAAGGCCCAGCATGGCACCGAGCGTATTAGATCCGGTGTCCCCTAACGCCGCCTTTTCCTTAAGATCCCAGGGCAGATACCCCAGTACCGCGCCCGTAAGCCACAGCAGCGGAGTCGAAGCACCCGCGCCGCAAACTAACAGGATCAGGCTGAGAACCACAAAACCTTTGCCCGCCCGCCCGGGACGTAGGTCGAGCAGATTAAAAAAGTTGGCTCCCAAAGAGATCAACAACACGTCCACGGCAAACCCCCACCAGCCCGAGGCAATATGAAAGCTCGCCGCGCCGGCAACCAGTATGCCTCCCACCGCTTTCACAACCCCGGTCGATAGGCGTCCCGGCGTAAAGTGGCCCCGGAAACCTTTCACTCCGTCGCCCAGAAAATCATCAAGCAATCCCAAAATCACGAACATGAGCATTACCGCCAGAAACAATGGCCCATACTGCTGCCCGGTCAGATCAAAAAGGAGTGCCAATGCGGTGGGAAAAACAAAAGCGAGGCCTAAGCCGGAAGCAACGGGCACACCGCGGTAATTTTTCTCTTCCCTGCCATGCCACAGGGGCAGCAGAATGGGGACAAAAAAATAAGCGGCCGCCATGAGCGCCAAGGGTATCAGCACCGCTTAATCCATCCTTTCTGCAGGCAGGCCCAAAAAGCCCGTAAAACGTGAACAAACTGCCTGCCGCGGTGGGCCATACCCGTCAAACCCCGTCCATAGGCCCTATGCGTCATGGGAAGGGGGATCTCCTGCAGGCGGAACCCATGGTGCAGAGCACCGACGGTCAAGCCGATTTCCACGCCAAAACCGGGCAAGAAACCACCCAGTTTGTCCAGCACCTCTTTTCTTATGGCCCTCTGCCCGGACAGGGGGCTTGAAGGTTTGACCCCGGTCAGAAGCCAAACTGTAAAGGAGGCAAACCGGCGCACACAGCCAAAACCCATCGCTTTATCCCCGCTTCCCTGCCGCGGGCCAAAACGGGCAATGGTCATATCCGCCCTGTCTTCTAAAACGGGCGGCAGCAAGTTCGCGGCGTAGTGGGCGGTTTGGCCCAAATCACCATCGAGCAGAAGATAGACGTCCGCCTCCGTTTTTGACCATCCCGCGTTTAAAGCACTGCCCTTGCCCCTGTTTACCGGTAAATCGAGTAGCGTCACACCTTGTATCTCGCCAACATACTCAGCTGTCCTATCGCTGGAACCATCGTTAATGACCACAATTTCGTTCAGCTGTTGACAACTTAAGAGGGCGGCCACGGTTTCTCTAATTGCCCCTTCTTCATTGTAAGCGGGAATAAGAGCCGCCACTTTCACGGAAATAGTGCCTCAGCAACCTGCGGCAGGCCGTAATCACCTTCACTTTTGGAAGACAAGCCCAAAACCAAGGCGATTTCTCCTAAGATTGTATCCACCGCCCCCACCCTCAGTCCGCCCGCGAAATCAGCTCTTGCCGGTTGTTCCGCCTCGCCCCACACAAAGGCTAAGCTTGCTCCTTGTTCTTTGAGCCGGCGCAGCACCGGCGAGTAAGAATCTTTGCCGCCGTCACCGTCGAGCCAAAAAACGAAAAACTCGCCCGTTTCCGCCTCTAGTCCGGCCAGTCCACTGCTTTTGATGCTTTTTAGCTCGGCACCCGCCAAACGCAATGAAGTTTCCAAGCGATCCAAGGCGGGACGCTTAGCGCCATCTTCCGTTACCACCACGACCGTTTCGGCCTGCAAACGCCCGGGCAAAACAGCATCCCGTAGCTCCAGCCAAGCAGACTCGGATCGTTTCAACTGGCCCTGCAGCTGTTTGAGGCTGGCCTGAGCGGCAGAAAAACGTTCTTCCATGCTTGAGATCAAAAGGCCCTGTTCTTCAACCAAAGCGCTATCTTGAAACAGCGCTCCCCCAATCAAGATCCCCAATACTAAGCTAAAAAACACCGCTAACAGCGAGGCCAGATGATAACGAAAACCAAAATTCACTACAGCCACCCCGCAATCAGTCTTAACTGCAGCCAGAGCAGGCGGAGGTAATGGCGCCAAGGTGAAGCGAGAAAAACAAAAATTATGATGGGGATTAGGGCAACCAACACCGCCGGCAAAACACCGAGCGGTGCTCCGGGCCGGTATAGTTCGCTAACTTTTTTTGCATCCAGTAAAATAGGGCCGATTTTCAAACGTGTCAAAAAGGTGGAAGCCATACCCGGGCGGCCTTTTTCCAAAAAATCAATCATGTTGGAGTGCGAACCCACCAGAACAATCACCTCTGCCGCTTTCGCATGGGCTAATAACAAAGCCACATCTTCGCTCGTCCCCGGTGCCGGCAGTAAATCGTAGGCCAGCCCGGCCCGATCAAGACGCGCCGCACCCGGGCACGTTCCATCCTGGTAAGCATGGGCGATGAGCCTGGCTCCGCAGCGCAGGGCCCGATCACTGACGCTGTCCATATCACCCACTATAAGGTGGGGACGATAACCCGAGGCTAAAAGCGCGTCCGCCCCCCCATCGACACCAATTAATACAGGGTTTGCTTCCTGGATAAACGGGCTTAAAATACGCAAATCGTCCTTATAACCAAGTCCGCGCACAACCACCACAACCGGTTTGCCCTCAATTTTAAAATCGAGTTCCGGGAAGGCAAGTTCACCTAGGATCACATCTTTTTCCCGTTCCGCATATTGCAGTGTATTGCTGACAAAACGCTCTAGCTCAGCGGGCAAATTCAGATTGGCAAGCCTTTTTCGTTCCGCAATCAAATGCGCGGTGACGATTGTGCCGGTTGCCACCCTTTCGCCCCCCCGCAAAACATTGCGGCCCACGATTTCCACTAAATCACCGTCTTGTAGGATGGAAAAGATATCTTCTCCCACGTTATCCAAAAGCAGAATACCTTGTTCTTGAAGCAGCTGCGGGCCTAAGTTGGGATAGCGGCAGGTAAGTGAAGAGCGGGCGTTGATTACCGCTTCAATCCCACTATCGGCCAAACCCGCCGCGGCCACCGCATCTAAATCTTCATGGCAGATCACCGCTATTTCCCCGGGCCGCAGCGCGGGAGTAAGTTCTTTTGTCCTTTTGCCAAGCCTAACACGGCCGCGCACCTCACCACCCCCCGCTAATCACAAAAAGAGACGGTCCATGCCGTCTCTTCTAGTATGCATATCCCCAGCCGTCTTTAACCGCCTCCGTCAATTGCCAAAAGAACGTAATTCACCATCTTTGCAATAAAGGCGGAATTCGTGGGTTTACCCCTGTCTTCGCGCACCTCATAGGGAAATAAACGGTATAACTCTTCTAGGTTGCCCTTCTCCCAGGTGGCGTCCAAAGCATAGCGCATCGCCCGTTCCACCTGAACCCCTCCCGTGGCAAAACGCTGCCCAATAGCGGGGTACAGTTTTTTAGTCACAGCATTCAGCCAGCGGGGGTAAGTGATAGCCAGCCATACGCCCTCCATAAGGTAGCGGTAGCCTTTATAGTGCGGCGGTATACCCATCGAATCGAAATACTCACGGCAGATTTCCTGCACCTGCTCCCTCGATACTTCCGGCCGCACCTGCCTTGAGTTTACTGAACAGATCTGCTTAATACGCCGGGCCAAAAGTGCCGCACCCACCGGGCGTTGGATGTAATAATTCGCACCCAGATCCGCCGCTTTCTGCAGGGCGCTTTCGCCGGCAGCCGGCGGAGAGATGATCACTACCGCCAGTTCATCTTCATGCCAGCGTTCGCGAATCACCTTAAGTGCGCCAAGGCCACCCCTCGGCTTAAGATCGAGGCCGAGCAATACAAGATGGGGCCTAGTATCTGCAATCACTTGCAGAATGTGGTTTGCGCTGTCAAGGGCTCCCAAATAGTAAAGATCTTCTTGGCCTTGAATAAATTCACTCACTTCGTCCTTAAACCTGCGGTCGCAATCCGCCTGCAGCACCCGGATAACCTCTGTCATCGCTTCCCTCCTGCCCCCCCGACCCTTCCCGCCAAAAGATAGGTCTTTGTTATTGGCGAGTACTGGAATTCTTTTTCCAGCCGGAAACGTTTTATCTTACCGGTTGAAGAAAGATGCAGCCGCGGGCCGCTGCATTTCCACTGTTCGTCGCCAATCAGGATGGTATGATCATTGTAATAGCTAATGGGCAAGTCCTTCTCGATGTATTCCAGTACTCTTCGTTCCACTTCCCCTAGATCCACTTTTGGCTTTTCACGAAATTCCACAACAAATCCGCGCCGCACATCACTGTGAATCGTAGGCGGCTTCAGGCCCATTTCATCAAAAACAGCGGAGGTAATGTCTTCCGCACTGTGGGCCATTTTACGATAAATGAGGGAATCAAAAGCCTGTTCAGCGATTTCGGAAGGAAAAGGCCCAAACAAAGTGGGCACTGTAACAACCACTTCCTCGCCGACCCCAATCAGCATCTCGGCGTTAAGATTGAGAAGGGGGTAGAGGAGTTCAAAATGCTCAACAACAACTCTATGCCCCGCCGAAACTGCTTTGGTCACCGCATCGGCCAGCTCCCAAAGGGGTGAAAAAGCCATCTCGAAGCGAACATCCAGGTGGTAAGTGTGGGTCCGAAAATAATTGTTTTCTGCATCTTCCAAAACGGGTAAGGGGCGGACGTTCACTCCATCATCATCGTTGGTCAGAACTAAACCGGGAAACATACCGCGAATGAGCAGTGATTTTCCCGCCCCCGCATCACCAACCACCCCAATCAGGCGATTTTGCGCTCCCAAATAACGCTGGGAAATAAGCATTCCCAGGTGCATCAGTCTTTGCCCGCCTCGGGGCGCATAGTAAACCGCCTGAACCAAGGTGGTATAGTGCATTTACAAAGTCGCCTCCACATGGCGCGCCACATGGCAGTTGATATTGATGGCCACGGGCAAACCGGCGATGTGAGTGGGGTAATCATTGATAAAGACGGCTAAGGCAGTCTGCGTTCCGCCAAAGCCCTGAGGACCCACCCCCGTTTTGTTAACCAAAGCTAACAATTCAGCTTCAAGCTCAGCCAGATGAGGTTTGGGATTGGTCGAGCCGATGGGCCGCAAAATTGCACGCTTGGCCATGAGGGAGGCTTTTTCCATCGTTCCCCCAATCCCCACACCCACAATGATGGGCGGGCAGGGGTTGCCCCCCGCTCTGGTAACCTGCTCCACGACAAAATCCTTGACGCCCTGCACCCCTTCTGCCGGTTTGAGCATGCGCAGAGCGGACATATTTTCACTGCCGAACCCTTTGGGGGCCACAATCAAGCGCAGCTTGTCACCTGCCACCAAAGACAAGTGAACTATAGAAGGCGTATTATCCTTGGTGTTGACCCGTTCCAGCGGATCGCTGACTACGCTTTTCCGAAAGTACCCTTCCTCATAAGCCTGGCGGACCCCTTCGTCAACGGCGTCCGTCAACAAGCCGCCTTCAATGCGTACATCTTGGCCGAGCTCGGCAAAGACAACCACCATACCCGTATCCTGGCAGAGCGCCATACATCTTTCCCGAGCTATGTCAGCGTTTTCCAGAATGGTATCAAGCACGCTTTGCCCCAAGGGAGATTTTTCTGCTTTGCGTGCGCTCTGCAGTGCCTGCAGGACATCTTGGGGCAAGTTGCAGTTAGCATCGAGACAAAGTTCTTTAATCTTTTCAACAATTTCCTGGTATTTTATTACTCTCAACGATATCCCCTACCTTGCTTTCCTTTTCAGCAGCGCAACCAGGCGGTTCATTTCGTTCGTGCAGATAGACAAACCTTCATCCACACCCATGCCCGGCTTGGATAAAATCTGCCGCGGCCTGGCAGCCACTGCCACCTGAACGGTAATCTGCGCCGAACGCTCCGTTTCGTTGCATGTTCCGCCCAGGTAAGGAATCATATTGTTTTCGTGGCAGTAAATGATTGCTTCCACCGAATTGGTTAAGCTGCCCAGATCGGGCGCTTTAATCTGAATCATGTGCCCTGCCTTAGCATCGGTAAAGTCTTTAATATCCTGCAGCGTGTTGCACCACTCGTCAACAACGAATTTGACCGGAATACCGTTGTCGTCCACATATTTTCTTAATTCGGCCATGGCTTTGATCTGTTCGTCCCTAGAGGGGAACTCGATAGGACCTTCGATCAATAATTTGTGAGGGGCGACAATTTTCGTTAGTTCCCTGGCGTATTCGCCCACTTTTACAATGTCATTGTCGAATGCTTCACCGATCGTTCCATAGACGTCCACCTGAAAATCGGGCATGTAATCGTCGCAAGTTTTCAACTCCTGCACTCTGTCCTTCAACCAGCCCAGATATTCCTTCAGATGTTCGCCGTTGGCGCCAAGCTTCTTAACGTTGTTATAAAGCCCATGGGGAAGCATGTCTGCCTGCTTGATGATCATCCGATCAGCATTCAGTTTGCGATCATCGCCGCTTTGGCAGAAAATTAGGACCGGTTCGGGAATAAGTTCTAAATCATATTCGTCAACAATTACCTCAGCCATTGTTACGCCCCTGCTTCTGGCAACAGCGTCGAGAATAGCCTGGCTGACACCAAACCGGATCGCGGTGTGCAGAGATTTGCCCTGATCATCTTTGAGCTGTTCGATTTCTTCTGCCAACTTCCGGAAAGAAGCGAGTTTCTTGCCCCGCAAAACAGGCACAACGTATTTCTCAATGGTGGGAATGTAATCATCTGCTAAAAAGAGGGGATCACGCCCGCCCGCGCCGGAATATTGAACGGCCGCGCAGTCGCCGTAGGCCACCTGCCCGTTCTCCAGAATTAACTGCACAGATACGCTTTCCCCGGCCTGCCGAATGCTGGTGAACCCCGGTGTGAGCGGTTCTCCGTCGTAAGCCAAGCCATTTTCCACAAAATTGCCCCGCCTGATTGCTTTTTGGTCATCGAAATAAAAGCCTGTTAACCCTTTTGATAAGACAACATCTTTAATCTTCAAACTTACCACTCCTTTAATAAGTTAAGTTAAATAGGGGTGCATGCTGCTGAGCACCGTAGACATCCGTTTCTCCTAAAGCTCCGGAGGGCCGCGGCCGCACCATGGTAATCTTGATTGCGTGCGCCGGAGCAAAATGAACGATGGAAAGCACCTGGCTCACATCAATTTTATATAATTCGGCGACCTTTTCCTTGGTCACGCTAGTGCGCACTTCATTATAGATCTCCTCATTGGGAAACATAAGATCAAAGGTCAATTCGTACGGCCCTGCGTTCTTACTGCGTACCACCAGCGCTACATCCTTAACGTATCTCATAGACCACTCCTCCCCATTTTCATTGGAAATGTACTCTTCGGATCAGCAACTTGCATCAAATGATGCACATTGAATTGGTAAACCGCTCCTGCCGACACATCAGACGGTGAATACAAAAAGGCCAGGTTGCCTGCGGTGGATTTGCGGCCGGGGTAACCATAGTGAAGTAGAGTAGAGCGGGCAAAGCTGCAGATTGTGTCCGCAACCTCCTGTGTGGGGCCCACTGCCTCAATAACCAGGCCAAGTTCGTGACCTGCGACAGGGGTTGGTTCTAATTCACCCATCACGCCGTTTTTGCCATAACAGTGTACGTGCAGGTGATAATCGCGCAGTTCTTGAAAATTATCCGCGACCCGTTCTTTAACCCCACAAACCACGTCATCAATTTGGCTGATCATGATCGGATCACGCACACCGGCAATGCTGATGGTGCGATAACCAACGAGCTTGGCGCCCTCCAACTTAATATAGTAATTCTCCGTAGGTACAAAGGTCGTACCGGACACGCGCACCTTACCACCCTCCAACTGTTGGAAAACGGTGTTAGTCAAATCCAGACTGCCACCGGGCCCCGGCAGGATATAAGGGTTGCTCTTTTCATACAGAGTGTGGGCGGCAATGGACAGGCGCGTGCACTCTCGTTGCGGATTGGGAGCCTCCAGAATAAACGAGTCCTTTGTTAATGTCCCAAACAGGCAATCACTACCGCTGCCAGGATTAGCCGCAATCGCCGCACATTCTAAGATTTTGCCCAAATGCAGTGCTAGAGCTTGATCGTACCCTTTTAAGATGGGCAGTGCAGCAAATACGGTGGGATCATAGGCCCGGCCGGCCAAAACAATCTCCGCCCCCTGTTCCAGTGCCTCAATTATTGGTTCCGTACCCATCTGGGCCACAATATGTTCGGCGGCGCGCACTTCGTTCTCCGTCAGTTCGCTCACCGGGCCTAGAGGCTGGACCTCTCCTTTTTTCAGCTTTTCAATAACTAAATTAGGATCAATATCACTATAAATAACTGCCAATTGCGCGACGCGCCCCAGCTCTTGCAGTACCTCTTGTACGATCTCCAGATTCCATTCCACATGGGGTTTTGCACCCGATCCGCCTGCAGTGCCGATAATTAAAGGGATCTTGTGATCCAGGGCCGCTTCAATCAAATAGCGCAGATCACGTTTTACCGCTGAACGCTGTGTGAAAGATTGTCCCGAGCCCAAGTAATAGGGCCCCGGATCGGTGGAGCCCGCATCAACTGCAATCACGTGAGGCCGGCGAGCCAAACCGGCCTGAAAAGAGGCCAGGGGAAAGCCGTAGCCCAAGATTGCGGTTGGCGATAAAATTCTTAGTTCGTTCAATTCCATCATCTCCTAACGGGGTCTTCCAATCAACTTTCCTTGCCCAATAGCATAAATGTCATCAATAACCATTTGAAAACTGGGTGTTCGCTGTTCGGCCCGGCCGCGTTCCGCCAATTTAGCGCGATGAAAATCCTGTATCTCCTTGCTGAAGGGCAAATTGCCCCAGGCCAAGAAACGTACGGCGCCTTCGTTATCTCTGGCGGGCATCGTTCTGCCTGCGTTATAAGAACTAGGTGCAAATGGCACGTCAATTACGCCGGCCGCAAAAGCCCGCACTGTACCTAACGCCCAATCCCCCTCGCCCAACGCCAAGGTCTTATCCAGGATCTGTCGAGTTTCCTGCATGATAATGTCTTTTTCCTGCGCAAGGGCGGGATTATCCGGATAAACTTGGTCCTGCAGCATGCTTAAAACCTGTTTTGTGGCACGGATTCCCCGGGCATTGGCTTCTTTGGTGGGAATACCCAAAGCTTCGTGGGTTGTTTTCACGATTACCTTGGTAGCCTTGCCTAAAGCGGCCGTCACACCGCCCAGTGAAATTACGCCGTAAGCCCGTGCTTCGTCATTGGGAAAACCACCCATCCACTGGTGAAAGACGGTGGTGATTTCCGCATCGTAACAACCTTCCGCGCGCAGGTACTCCTCTGCTAGGAGCGGCAGAGTCTGTAAAGCGGCCACATCTTGATTGAGATTGCCGCATTGGCCGTACCCCAACGTTATGTTTTTGACCCCCTGTTTAACGGCGAGGATAGCTTCGATTACCGCGACACTGTGGGAAATACAGGGGGTGACCAACGTACCGGTCAGGGGCCCGAAGGGCTCGCGATTAATGTTAATGCCCTGTTCTTGATAGTAGCCTGCCAAACGATCGACATACTGCCAATCCCGGATGCTTTTCTCAAGAGGTACCCGTTTGGCGTAGGGAATATTGTAAGAGATCCCGCCCCCCTCGAATGCTGAAAAACCCGACGCCAACGTAATTTCTGCTAATAGACGGGCATCCGGGGTACCATGACGGACCTGCACCGGAACGGAAAGGCTTTCGACCAAACGGCGGCAGTTGGCTACACCGTGATTGACCGCGGGAAATCCGTTTAAAAGAGAACGTCCCTCGCGCACACTTTCCTCTAAACCCTTCTCCGCCTCCTCGTAGCGATTCTGCCGTGTGTATGAATCGATGGTGGTGGGCAGCAAGTCTGCTCCGCCTTCATTCTGCAGATATAGTAATAATTCCAGGTGGGAGGCTAATTCGGCTACACCCGCCCTTGGCTGGGCAAGGGTGCGTCCCTCCGCTTTTGCCTTCGCTAGGCGTGTGCCAAAGTTTGATTTAGCGGGCAAAGATTGATGGTACTGAATTGCTTCTTCCAAATCCACCTCCTGCCCCGTGACCCAGGCCGCCAAAACTTCGCGGCGTTCTTCCTCCATTTCTTGCCAACACAATTTATCATGAGTAATTTGCATTGCCAACTACCCGTCCCTCCTTGCAAGCTTTTGTTCAGCCAATAAATCCTTTAAGATCATGATCGCTTCCCGCGGATGTTCTTCGGCCAACAGACCCATGGGGGCCATTATGTACTGCCCATCCAGAAAGTAACGCGGGTGTTTGGGCCGCAGCTCCAAAGGGGCCTCGTCTGTTTTTTCCGCGCCCGCCAGAATCGTCCGCGGCTCTTGGCTGTTTACCAAGACACCCCCTGTACCGATCACCCGATCCACTTCGGAGAGATCCTTCCCGTCCTGCACCCAGATCAGCCCCGAGGGCGTGTACAATTCTGACAAACGGCCCACATGGCGTCCCACCCCCAACCGGGCTGCCTGGCGCGCCAAAGAGGCGTCCAGTCTGGCCTCGCGCTCCGTTTGGGGCAGTAGTTCAGGCCGTTTAGAAAGCTTTTGGGCATAATTGGCAATGTCTTCTTCCGCCCAGCCTGAGTCCTCCGCTAAGACTTCGGCACCGACAGCTTCCAACAGCGAAAGCACGCTGACTCGCACCCCTAAATCGCCTTCCACCGTTCGTTTGGCGTGGGGCTCCGGCAGCCCCCGCAGGACAACTCCCGCGGTAGTTGGTGCCCCGCTGCCGAAAGAATGAATATCAGTAGTGGCCCCGCCCACATCAACAATCATTAAGTCGCCCCAGCCCGGCACGGTGCGGGTACCTTCGCTTAACAGCTGGCCCGCCTTTAATACTGCCGCGGGTGTGGGCATGAAGATACCCTCGATGAACCGAGCCGCCTTATTCAAACCCTTGGCGAAGACTATCTTCTCCATGAAAACCCGCCTAATCACTTCGCGGGCCGGCTCCACCACGAGTTTGCCGATTTGCGGCATCACATTGGGCGCTATATAGGTGCTGAACCGTTTGGGAAACATACCGGCCGCCTCCGCACTCACACTGCGGTTTCCGGCAATCACCACCGGCAGCGGCCTAGGTAAACCGGCCAGCACTCCGGCATTATGTAAAATATTAGCAGTATTGCCTCCATCTGTGCCCCCGGCCAAGAGGATTATGTCGGGTTCAAGCTCGATTATTTCTTCCCGATCTTCATCCGTAAGCTGAAACGAATAGGTACGCAAAACGCGGGCCCCTGCGCCGAGAGCAGCCTGTCTTGCCGCTTTGGCCGTCAAATCCTGCACCAAACCGATCGCCACCATGCGCAGCCCCCCCGCGGCGCTGGAACAGGCCAATTTGCGGCTTGTCATGATTGTTTCTTCAGAAAGGCCCAGGCCTGCCAAGCCGTTCTCGAGGCCAATGCTTACATCATCGGGTGTTGTGGGCGCGTTCGATTTAGCCATAACCTCAACCGCGCTTAGATTCACCGCAGTGATCTTCGTAAACGTGCTGCCTATATCAATCAGAACTAATACTTCGTCCATTTCCAAGCTATCACGCCCCCAGATCGGATCTTAAGGTGGGAATCACTTCCTGCGGCAGCGTACTGGGAGGATAAACCCTATCAAAGCCCAATTGTCTGAATTTGGCCTCAACCTCAGACCATTCTTGGCTCCCCACCACGAGATATCCGCCGATATACATCAGAATGTCCCCGATGCCCGCTTCAATAAGGGCATCTCGTAAACCGCGCACATCAATCTCGGCGTGGCCGTATAACGAAGAAACCATGATAGCGTCCGCATTTGTCTCTAACGCGGCCTCCACAAATTCTTTTTGGGATACCAATACTCCCAGATTAACAACGTTAAACCCCGCCTCCTGAAAAGAGATTTCCAAGATCTTATTCCCGACCGCATGCACATCCGAACCTATTACACCCAAAACCAATGTTTTCGCATCCATCCATCATTCACCCCATCCCATCGTCTCGTTCTATGTTATATTTACGCCGGGCTACTAAAGTCTTTCTCTATTGTTAAAAAAAAACCTTCCCACGAAAAAGATTGTTTCGCGGGAAGTTCTTCTTTCAAACCTGCTTCATAAACCATCCACTCGGCAAAACTGCCGTAACCTTTGGTGGGATCATTGACGAAAACATGGGTTACCGCCCCCACCAGCATTCCCCCCTGCAGAATCGGGCTGCCGCTCATCCCTTGAATAATGCCCCCCGTTGCTTTGAGCAGGCGTTCATCCGTAACCTGAATGATAATGCCTTTATCGCTGGGCTTAGACTGATTATTAACCCTGATAATATTAACGGTAAAACGCTCGATGCTGCTTCCGGAAATAACGGTGTAAATTTCAGCGGCCCCCTCCCGCACTTGGTGGGCAAAGGCCACCGGAACGGGTTCGGGGAAGAAAGGATGCCGAAAGGACTGCCGCAGCTGCCCGAAGATGCCAAAACCGCTGTTAGAATCAATACTGCCCAGAACATCCTGTTCCCCATGGAAAAAGCCCACCTTTTCTCCCGGCGAACCCCTTGCTCCCACCCGCACGCTATCGATCGAGGCCTCTACAATGCTGCCTGAAACTATCCGAATGGGCCTGCTGAGGCTATCTGTAATTGCATGGCCCAAAGCTCCGAAACGCCCGCTGTTCGGGTCATAAAAACTCATCGTGCCCACCCCGGCCGCGGGATCTTCCAAGTAGATGCCCAGCAGATAATCGGTGGTGTTGCGGCCGAACAGATCGGTGCGCAGTGCTCGGATGGGCGTGATTTCGCAGGTTAGAATCCTGTTCCCCCGGCGCACCACGAATTTCAGTTTCTTCTTTTTTACCGCAAGCCCATTAATTAACTGGCTGACTTGCTCTGCCCGGTGTAGTGGGTGGCCTTCAACCGAAAGTAAAATATCACCGGCCTCAATGCCCCCATCCCGAGCGGGAAAGTATTCCTCACCATCAAGGCCTAATACCCCGCCCACCTGGCTGACCACCAAACCATCGGAACTGAGCAGGACCCCGATGGATTGGCCGCCGGGAAAAACCTGAATTAGGGGAACGACATCCACGACAACTTCGCTTAGGGGTAACCAGCCGAAGAGATTAAGACGATAAGTGCTGCTGCCTAACTCTTCCGTATTAAAAAGGCCGGTAATTTCCACCCCCTCTTGATCGAAGAGGCGAAACGGAGGCCTTATGTCCAAGCTGAGCTCCATTCCGGGAAACACTCTTAACTGCTGCGGTATGCCCACCGCGGCCACCCAATAGGGCCCGCCGGCAATGACCAAGAGCAGGCCCAACAAAAGCGCCAACACTAAACGGAACAATCTTTTTTTCACAAAGCAACCTACCTCCCAGCATTTAGTTCTTGGGTGTAGGTTGCCCTTTCGCACTCGCAGATATTGAAGGAACTAGCTGGTAGGGTCCTCCGATCTTAATGAGCCTTACGCAATAATTCACGGGCGTGTTCCAGCGTCACCGCCTCTTCCGGCGTACCGCCCAGCATGCGGGTGAGTTCTGCTAGGCGCTGCCCCTCGTCCAAATGAGCGACACTTACCGTAGTGCGTTCTTTGCCCGCCGATTTATAAACGGAATAGTGATTTGTCCCGTAACCGGCTATCACCGGAAGGTGAGTAACACAGAGAACCTGGCGCACACTGCCTAGGGAATACAATTTTTTGCCCAGGTTGACCGCGGTGCGCCCCCCTATACCCGCATCTATTTCATCAAAAATTATTGTGGGTGTCTGCTCCGCCTCCACCAAAATCGCCTTAATGGCCAGCATTACCCGGGATAATTCGCCACCCGAAGCAATTTTGGCCAGCGGCTTCAACTCTTCGCCCACGTTGGGGGCCAGCATAAACTCAACTTCTTCCAAACCCCCCGGCCGCGGCACCTGCTCAGCAAGTGGGGTGAACTGAACTTTAAAGCGAGTATTGGCCATGGACAAATCACTAAGCTGAATCTCAATTTCCTTTTCTAGGCCACGCGCCAGCTCCGCCCGGGAAATAGTCACTTCCTTCGCCTTCTGCAGCCAGCGCCGGGCAATCGCCGCACTTTCCCGCTCAAGATGATCGACGCGGACCACCGCGTTCTTTAAGTCTTCCAGCTCCTCTTCGGCCCGCCGGCCGTAGGCTAAAATTTCCGCCACGCCGGCACCGTATTTGCGCCGCAGGTTATCAATCAGATCTAGGCGCAGCTCTACTGTCTGCAAAAGGTTAGGGTCCGCCGGCAGCTGCTCCAGGTAATCGCTGAATTCGCGGTAAAGATCATTTAGATTCAAGCATATTTCCCGAAAACGTTCTTCCAGAGGATTTAGGGTTGCATCCAATTGGGCGGCCCGCCCCACTTCCGCTTCAATTATGGACAAACGCCGCAAAATTGATTCCTGCTCCGCGAAATTTTCACCCAGGCTGACGAGCAATAGACTGACCGCCTCCCTGATCCGATCCAAATTAGCCAGGCGGTTCCTTTCCAGCTCCAGGTGTTCGTCTTCGCCCGGTTTTAAAGCCGCTTCGGCGATTTCGGCCGTTTGAAAAGCCAAAAGATCGATCTGGCGATTCCTTTCCCTTTCATCCTGCTGCAGACGGCTCATTTCCGACCTCAGGGCGGACCATTGTTTGGCGAGGCGATTGGCTTCCGCAAGTAAAGCAGAATGTTCCGCTCCCCCATAGCCGTCCAACAACCTGCCGTGTTCTCTGGGGTGCAGCAGCCTCTGGCTGTCATACTGCCCGATAATATCCACTAGATGGGGTCCTAGTTGAGCCAGCTGCCCTACCGTCGCCAAACGGCCGTTGATCCAACATTTATTGCGCCCGTTAAGATTGAGTTCCCTGGCGATGATTAGTTCTTCACCCTCAAGCATACCCCACTCTTCGAGCAGCTTTGCGGCCGGCGCATTCAGGGTAAAACTACCGCTAACCTCTGTGGACTGCGCGCCGCTACGAATCATTTCCAAAGATGCCCTGTCCCCCAAAAGAAGGCCCAAAGCATCAACGATGATTGATTTTCCCGCCCCCGTTTCCCCCGTGAGCACACTGAATCCTTTGTAAAAAGACAAGTCCAACCTTTCAATCAAAGCAAAATCGCGGATCTGCAATTCTATTAGCACAGGTTCACCCCTCTATCAGTTCCGTAATGCGAGAGTAGACCTCACCGGCGGGTCCTGTGGGCTTGTTTGGTTCTTTTTCAGCGCGGGTGACAATTAAGATACTGTCATCACCCGCAATACTGCCGATCATTTCGGGCCATTCCAATTCATCAATCACCGCGGCCACCGCATGGGCGCCCCCGGGGTAAGTGCTAACCATGATCAGGGAACCGCTGAAATCGACCCCCCGTACGTAATCCTCGAAAATACGCTTAGCCCGCCTCAGCAGATCCCCCTTACTCACGGTGGGGGGCAGCGAGTATCTATAACCGCCCTTGCCGTTGGGGACTTTAGCCAAACGCAATTCTTTAATATCTCTGGAAATGGTGGCCTGGGTCACTTTAAACCCTTGCGCTGACAACAATTCCATTAATGCTTCCTGTGTTTCCACGTTGTGTTCCGCCACAATCTCCCAAATTTTGCTCTGCCGTCTATTCTTCACGGATACCCCCCCATGTCTGCGGCATCTTCAACCTACTGTGCAGCACTTGGAAAAACCCCCTGCCGCTAAGTTTAACAAAAATCGCCGGTTGTTTTGCTTTGCAGATCATTACCTGATCCCCGGTCTGCAGCGGAAAACCCTGCTGCCCGTCTATTGTGAGCGTGGCTTCTTCCCGGGCTCGATTGAGCCTGACGCAGACCCTGCTGTGCGGCCTGGCCAATACGGAGCGCGATGCTAAAGAATGGGCACAGATGGGCGTGATGCAAATGCTCTCCAAAAGAGGCTCTATAATCGGCCCTCCGGCGCTGAGTGAATAAGCAGTCGAACCGGTAGGCGTGGCGATAATGATGCCATCGGCCACATAGTCTGTCACATGCTGTTCGTCGATGAAAATGCTCAAATCGATGATGCGGGCAAAGGTCCCTCTAGTTACTACAAAATCGTTCAAAGCGGTATAGGTGGCAATATTTGCCCCATCGCGCTTGACCCTCGCTTCGATAAGCATCCGTTCTTCCAGCTGATAATCACCGCCCAGCAGTTTTTCCAGAGCGGGAAAAAGGCCATCCGTTTCCACCTCGGTGAGAAAACCTAAGTGCCCCACATTTACACCAAAAATGGGCACCTGCACCCGGCTGGTGAGGCGGGCGGCATTCAACAGCGTCCCATCACCGCCTAGGGCGATCACCACTCCAAATCTGCTTAAATCAACGGCTTGGGGATTGGGGATTACAGCATATGGAACGGAACGCTGCTGAAGATAATCCTCCAATATTTCCGTTAGGGCGAGGGCCGCTTCTTTACCCGTATGTGGTATAATTCCAATCTCCATTGGTATGATTTCCCCTTTCATCTCTCGACCTGCTCCCAAGCATTTGAGATTACATCTACGGCATCATCGCCAATGTCCCGGCCCGGTACGCGGGCGGTAAAATGGGCCAAAAATTCAAGATTGCCTTTAGAGCCGGCAATGGGCGAAAAACTGAAATTTTCCAGGCGAAACCCCATGCCCTGCAGATCGTTTAGTAGGGGTGGAATAAACTTGATGTGAGTAGACGCAGCACTAATGACGCCGTGTTTATTCAAGCCCTGCCCGCCCGTTTCAAACTGGGGTTTGATCAAAGCAATGACCTGTCCTTCCTTGGGGAGCAGCGAAAACAAAACGGGGAAAACTTTACGCAGAGAGATAAAGGCCACATCTATAACGGCCAAATCGGGCAACTGCCCCAAATCCCGCTCTGTTACGACCCGGATATCGGTGTTTTCCATCACTATCACGCGTGGATCTGTTTTCAGTTCGGCCGCCAACTGATCCCGGCCCACATCCACCGCGTACACTAGGCGGGCCCCCCTCTGCAGAAGGCAGCTGGTGAAGCCGCCCGCAGCGGCACCCACATCTAGCGCCACCATCCCCGCCACATCCACACGAAAATGGGCTAGAGCTTTCTCTAACTTGAGGCCCGCCCGACTGGGATAGGCGAGAACGGGGCCGCGAATTTCCAGAACGGCATCGCCCGTTATCCGCCAACTGGCCTTGTTGATCTGCTCACCATCCACAAACACCTGCCCGGCGGTGATAGCCTCTTTTGCCCTCTGTCTGGAGGAAACGAGCCCCCGCCGCACCAAGGCTGTATCTAAACGCATACTCAATCCCTTCCGACCTGCAGCGGCGCGATTTTTCCGGTAAGCGCCGAGCGCACCGTGCGGGCCACATACTCGGCCGTCAAGCCATACTCTCCATGCAGCTGGCTAATGCTGCCCTGGGGGATAAACTGATCGGGATAGCCCAAGCGTTCCACCCGGACACCTTTCTCGGCTGCCAATAATTCCAAGACCCCGCTGCCAAACCCGCCCGCCAAGACATTATCCTCCAAAGTCAAAACACATTTTGTAGCTCGGGCCAATTTGAGCAGCAAGGCTCGATCTAAGGGTTTGAGAGAGCGCACGTTAACAACTGAACAGCTGAATTCCGGTTCCAAGCCGCGCGCCGCTTCCAAGGCCACTTCCACCAAGGGCCCCACTGCGAAAATAACGCAGTCGCGCCCCCCTTTGATCTCCTGCGCGGCAACGGAACCCTCCCAATTAAGTTCAATCATGCCGTTAAAGGGTGCCGTTTGAGCCCGAGGGTAACGGATCGCCACCGGGCCGGGCTGCCGAAATGCCCAGTGCAGCATCGCTGCTAATTCCGCCCCGTTGCGGGGGGCAAGAATGGTCAAATTAGGGACTAAACGTAAAAAACTAATGTCGAAAACTCCATGGTGGGTGGGCCCATCATCGCCCACCACGCCGGCCCGATCGACCGCTATGACCACAGGAAGTTTTTGCAGGGCGATATCATGAATAATCTGATCATAGCCGCGCTGCAAAAAAGTCGAGTAAATCGCGGCAAAAGGCCTCAGTCCGTTTTTGGCCATGCCCGCGGCCAAGGTTAAGGCATGCTGTTCCGCAATACCCACATCAAAAAAACGGTCCGGGAACTCCCTGGCAAAAGCGCCCAATCCGGTACCATCACGCATCGCGGCCGTAATTGCCACCACATCGGGGTTTTCTCTGGCCAATTTTGCCACAGTCCGGCCGAATACTTCACTGTAAGACATGGTTTCCACTTTCTGCACCACGCGCAAAGGCCCCACACCGTGATAACGATGGGGGTTTTCTTCGGCCTGGGCGTGTCCGCGCCCTTTTTGCGTATAAACGTGCAGCAGCACCGGCCCTCGCCTATTCAAGGCGGCCCCGATCGCCCTTTGAAGTTGGGCTATGTTATGCCCGTCAAAGGGACCTAGATAAGTAAAACCCAGCTCCTCAAAGAGCTGCCCGGGCAGCATATTTTTCAACGTATTCTTAAAATAATGGGCCATTTTAGCAACGGGGTTTCCCACCACGGGTATTTTGCGCAGAAAGGCCGAAAGATCCTCGCGGGCCCTGTATAACCTGGTATCGGAGCGAATTCTGCCCAGATAGTCGCTTAAAGCCCCCACATTATTGGTAATGGACATCTCGTTGTCATTGAGGATAACAACCAAATCGGTGCCCAACGAGCCCATGTGGTTTAAAGCCTCGAAGGCCATGCCCCCCGTTAAGGCACCATCGCCCATCACCGCCACCACATGGTAATCCTCGCCTCGCAGATCACGGGCAATGGCCATTCCCGCAGCGGCCGAAATGGAGGTGGAGCTGTGGCCCACGCCAAAGTGATCGTGTTCGCTTTCCTTGGGTAGGGGAAACCCGGAAAGACCCTGCCATTGGCGGAGCGTGTGAAATCCTTCACGCCTGCCTGTAACCAGTTTGTGAGGATAGCATTGGTGGCCCACGTCCCAAACAATTCGATCGCGGGGACTAGATAAAGTGGAATGCAGGGCCAAGGTAAGCTCAACAACGCCCAAATTGGCCCCCAAATGGCCTCCCGTGCGCTCCACTGTGCTGATGATCTCGCTGCGAATTTCCCCTGCCAAGGCCTCCAGCTCGTCAAGGGTCAGCTGTTTTAAATCCTGTGGAGATTTGATTTCTCTCAATAAAGATTGACCCATAAATTATGACCTCTTTTTGTTTTTCTCTGTAGTGAGGTGCACCCTAAGACCGATCCGCTCCAAAGAATGAAGCACTTTACCGGCGGCAAGTAGGATCGAAGTGGAATTTGAGATTGCAAAGCCCTTGCCGATCGCCTTTCCGCCCACCGTAACCGCGGCAATGAATGCCACCATCATAGTTGTGGCTAATGCCTCGCCCACGCCCGCTGCACGCGTACTCAGCCTGAAAATGATCGCTGCGCCAACGGCGCCGCTTAATGTGCCCGCCACATCGCCCACCAAATCATTGCAAAAGGTAGATACCCGATCGGCGTTCCGGACCAGCCAAATCGCCTCTTTAGCGCCGAACAGCCGATTAGATGCCATGGCATGAAAGGGCGATTCTTCGCCGGCGGTGGCGGCCACACCGAGAACATCGAATACTACGCCGATTAGGATAATAAAAAATAGTAACAAGATGCTTAATGTCAGTGGTAAATACGACAATACGCTGTTACTACCCAGATTAAGTATTACGGAGAAGGCAAAGGTGGTTAATGTTAAAGTAAGTACCGCTTTCCATCGTTTTTGCATTTTTTTCTTCCTTAGAAAAATACCGAGGTGAATGGCGGCAAAATGGGTAAAGATTGTGGCTTAGGTCCAGCAGGTTTTCCCAAAGATCTTCCAACCCGTCACCGTGGCTGGCGGTTTCCCCTTTCTGATCCTTTCGCTTGTCACCAAAGTCGAGGCTGGATTACCACTTAGACCACACCGTAATCCCCATTTTACCATCCCCAAGAACGAGAAACAGTCTAGGAGTTTTCCTCAACGCCCATGTTTCGTTTTCTAGTCTCTTTTGCAGTGGTGGTTTCAAGTGTTCCGCAGACTGCGGCCTTGGGTCCCTTTGGCCTTCAGGGCCCCCCATTTAACCACTATTCCCCAACCACCACTCAAGACAGGCTACTCTGCACCCAACACCACATGTACAATTCGAGCTGCGAAGCCGGATCGCGTGCAGGTTCAATCCCAAGCCGTAAAAATACGTTCTCCATATTTCCACAGTCATGGGTCTCCGTGGAAGGAGGGTCAACGCCTACATGCCCTTGTAGATCGCCCGCCTTCCTTAACCCCCAGCAGCAACCCCCGACTGGGCGTCGGAAGCCACCACCAAGGACTTCATCGATGTGCCCTTAACGGATTTTTAGGCCCGTCTTCGACAACGAAATAGACGACTAGAATACTGCGCCATTCACCTTGAGGTGGTCTTATTATATCACAAGCGGCAAAAGCGGCGCAAGTGGGCAGAAAACTGGATTTATTTAGCTGTCCCGAGTTAGAATGAACCGGGCAAGTTCGCGCAAAAACCAGGCCTGCTCCGAAAAACCCTCCAGTGAGGTAAGGCAAACTTGCACACAATTGCGCGCCAATTCACGCGATTTTTCTAGGCCGAATAAACGGGGGAACGTTTGCTTGCCCGCCCGCTCGTCCGAACCCACCGTCTTGCCCGTTTGGGAGCTGTCACCCGCCTCATCCAAAATATCGTCCGTAATTTGAAAGGCCAGTCCAAAGTTCCTGCCATAATCGGTCAAAGCTGCCAGCTGCTCTTCGCTGCAGCCGCCCACTAGTGCGCCGCCCCGCAGGGCAGCCGTAAACAGGGCCCCCGTCTTATGGCTGTGAATATAATACAGGGTATCTTGGCCTACTTCTTTGCCTTCCGACAAAATATCCACCGCCTGCCCGCCCACCATTCCCCGCGAGCCGATGGCGGCGGCCAGTTCGGCCGTGACCCGCAGCGTAGTTTTGGGGCTGATACCATATTTTTCCGGCATTTTCGTAAGCTCCGCAAAAGCCTCCGTTAATAGGCCATCGCCTGCCAACACGGCCATAGCTTCACCGTACACCCGATGATTGCTTGGTTTTCCCCGGCGCAGATCATCATCATCCATGCAGGGAAGATCATCGTGAATCAGAGAATAGGCATGCACCATTTCCAGCGCGGCGGCCAGGCCCGAAGCCTGCGTCACATCGCCGCCCACCGCTTCACAGGCAGCCATCGCTAATAGGGCCCGCAGGCGCTTGCCGCCCTCCAAGGTGGAGTAACGCATCGCTTCATGTAAAAGCCTAGGCTGATCCTGAACACCGGGCAATGCGGCAGCTAATATTCTTTCCACCTTTTCCAAACGCACGGCCCAGCAGTGGTCAAAGTTCTTCACTCGTTCTCCACCTCCAGCGTTTGCAGTTCTTCTCCTGCCAGCATAATTTCAATCTTTGCTTCAGCTTCATCGAGTTTCTGATTGCAGTAACGAGCCAGTTTAACCCCCTCTTCAAACAACTGTAGGGCGTCATCTAGGCGCGCTTCACCCTGTTCTAATTGGCGCACGATTTCTTCTAAACGGGCCAAGGCCTGTTCAAATTTTAATTCCACCTGCTCACTCATGGGTTTCTCTCCCCTCTACTTTGCACTGCAAGCGTCCCCCATGCAGGCGCACACCTACCCGGGCGCCGATTTCAACCGCACCCGGCTCCACGAGGACCTGCCCTTTCTGATCATAGCAGATGGCGTAGCCCCTGCCCAGTGTCTTTAGGGGGCTGAGTGTCTCCAGCTTTCCCGCCCCCGCTTCTAATCGGGCGCGGCGAAGAGCCAAAGAATGCTTGTGCTGGCGAACGATGCTTGTCCACAATTCATCTGTTCTCTGCCGCAGCTGGCGCACAATGTTAGCAGGCTGCCGCAGCGTCGGTGCCGCACTGAGTTGATTGAGATAACGCCGCTCCGATGCGATCTGGCGTTTCACCGCCCCAACAGCCCGTTCGCGCAGGCCGGCGACAGTAGCCAAAAGTTCATCGCGGAGTGGAACTGCTAGTTCAGCGGCTGCCGATGGCGTGGGTGCCCTAAGATCCGCGACGAAATCCGCGATGGTATAATCCGTTTCATGGCCGACGGCGGATATGATCGGAATTGTGCAGCGAGCAATAGCCCTAGCCAGAGATTCATCGTTGAAAGCGGACAGTTCTTCGAAGGAACCGCCCCCCCGTCCCATAATAATTACTTCAACATCGGTTGTCTCGGCTAGTGCCAAGGCCCTGATCAAACTGGCTGCGGCGCCTTCGCCCTGCACCACCGCGGGGATCACCAAAATCCGCACCCCCGGGTGCCGGCGGTGCACCACATTCAGAATATCCCGCAGGGCGGCGCCCGTGCGAGAGGTAATCACTCCTATTTTAGCGGGCAAAAAAGGGAGAGGCTTTTTTCTTTCGTCCGCGAAAAGTCCCTCGCCCTTCAGTTTTGCTTTTAACTGCTCGAACGCCAGATGCAGATCGCCAATGCCCCGGGGCAAAAGTAAGTCCACATACAGTTGGTATTCCCCGTTGGGTTCGTAAACGCCCAGCGCCCCCACTGCTATAAGAGTATCACCGTTTTTAGGGACAAAATCAAGGCCTCGATTGCGGCTGCGAAACATGACCGCTTTCAAACGGCTTTTTTCGTCCTTGAGGGAAAAATACATATGCCCGGAAGTGTGGTGAACAAAATTGGAGACCTCACCTTCTACCGCTAGGTTTTGAAAGTTCGCCGCGCTAAGCGCGGCTTTGATCTGCAGCGTCAGTTCGGTGACTGTCATGGGTTTCACGTTCTTGCCCCTCTCTAATCAGGCCTAGGTGGAAAAACGGGGAAATTAGCTTTTAGAGCCGCAAAGTACGCCGCCCCATAGGCGTTGTCAACGCTGTAGTTAGGTCCGGCGAAATAAAGGTTCCATGCGGGCAAAGCGGCCACAAGTTCCGTTCTGATCAGCGAATTCGCGGCCACACCGCCTACCAGCAATAGATCGCGGCATTCCGTTCGGCCCTGGGCCCACGTGATCCAGTTAATTAAGGTGCGGCTGAGAACCTGCAGGCAAGATGCGGCTAATATTTCCGGTTCAACTTGGCCGACCATTCTTTCTAAGGCGGTGAGCGGCCCGGAAAAGCTGACTGCGCCCTCACGATGGGAGAAAGGCGCAGCTATAGTCCGCTGTGCTCGCAGCGCCAGTTGTTCCAGAGCCGGGCCCGCGGGAAAATCGAGGCCCAATTTAACGCCTAAACGATCTAGAAACTGGCCCGCATGCAGATCGGAGGTGCCTCCCCACAACTCAACCTGCAACGACCAGTCTTCACGGCGCCGGACAAAAGTAAGTTCGGTCGTACCCCCGGATAAGTGCACTGTCAAAAATTCCTTCTGTAGGGGCCCGCCGCCGCTGGCAATTCCACTCCAAATATGCATTTCTTGATGTGTGAACTCATAACAGGGAATTGAAAATATGTTGGCCAAGGCACGAGAAAAGCTTGTACCCGGCAAAAAGACAGGTAGATATGAACCTTTTTGCGGGCGGGGTTGAACAGATACGCCCACTGCCGCTAATTGCCCTGCCCCTAAATTTAAAGGAAAATCAGCCGTTAACAGGGGTAGATTCTCTATATGTTGAAACAAGGCTTCTGATTGCCGTAATCCCCTGGAACCAGAAGCCACCTTAAGATATTTTCGCCGATCCGCGATGATCTTTCCGTTTTCTGCCAGCAAACACAGGGAAGTAGTATAATTGCTCGTGTCTACGCCCAGTGCAACCCTCATTGAAATCCACCATCCCGCGCTACCGTACCCAAAAGGCCGTTGATGAAGGCGGGGGAATCCCGGTCGCCGAAGGCCTTGGCAAGTTCCACCGCTTCGTTGATAGCCACCCGCACGGGTATGTCATCCATAAAGACAATCTCATAGATGGCCAGCCGTAAAATACTGCGATCCGTTGAGGCCAGCCGATGGATCTGCCAACTTTTAGAAACATCACTAATCTGCGCATCTAGGGCAGTAACCTGTTTTGCTACCCCGCGCACCACCGTTTTCACATATTCTAAATCCCGGGGACTTAAGTCTGTCTCGGCCAATCGCTGTTTCAAGGCCAATTCTGCATCGATCTTGCCTAGATCAATCTGGAATAGTGTCTGGAAGGCAATCTGTCGCGCCAATCTTCTACTCAACTACAACCACCTCAAAAGCGGCCGGTGATCTTAAAGGAATCATCCGCCGAATCAAAACGAGCGCCCAAATAAAACCCCGCTGCCACGCATAAAATCACAAACAATCCCCGCAGCACACCATAACGGATGATGATCCAGCCAACAATCAGGCCTAAAACAGAACCATACACCTTCCCGGCGTGACGGGTTAGAATATCCCGGAACCTATTAGCCATCTGCATCACACTCCTTTAAGGCAGCGGATCAATGATTGTTTCCTCTCGGCGAGCGATTGCCGCCACAACTATTTCCACTTCCTGAATGGCTACGCCCACCGTATCCTCCACATACTGCTTTACCTTCTCCTGCAGCTCTTCCGTTAACTGAGGGATATTATAATCGGGCAAGATCTGAATATCCAAACGGACCTTGGGATGTTCCACATCAACTATGCGCACCGCCGCATCTTTAATCCCAGCCATCTCCCGGGCAGATTCCATAATCAAACCTTCGATACAATCTGTGCTCACCCGCACCGCACCCAGCTCCCTAGCGTAGACTATATACCGTTTGCGCTCATACCTAACGGCTAAAATCACCAGGTATACCCCGAGAAGAACCAAAATCAAAGCGGGGATTGAGGCATCAAGGGCTAGGTTGGGCGACTGCAACCAGTTGATGACGGCTGGATTGCCCGCGATGGTAACGGCTAAAAGAGCGGCAAACAGGAATAACACAGCGGCGCTCAATGCTAGAAAAACCCGATCCAATATGGTCATTTTACCTCACCTTAACCGTAGTTTCTTCCGGCACCGTTTCCTGCGCCGGGAAGTTAACCCCAAGGACATGAATATTCACTTCCATAACATCCAACCCGGTCATGACCTCAATTGTCCGTTTCACATTTTCCTGGATCTGTTGGGCCACTTTAGGAATGCTTTCGCCGTATTGGATAATTACCGAAAGGTCCACGATGCATTGGTGCTCGCCCAGATCGACCTTGACCCCTTTAGCCAAATTTCGGTGCCCAAGCATCTCCGCAATGCCGCCGGCAATGCCGCCGCTCATGCCTGCCACGCCCGAAATCTCGGTGGCCGCCAGGCCCGCAATTATACCTACAACCTCGTTGGCGATCTTCAAGTCTCCCAATTCGCCACGCTGCTGCTTTTCCGACATAATTTACACCTCCTGCTAGCTATTATACCAAACTATTCCACTTTCCACAATTTACTTTTCCCGGTGAGCCCTCAGCGTTTGTCTAGACACCCAAAGTTTCATCAACAATTGTAATTCGTTCAAAACCGATGCCTGTCAAGCGATGCACAACATCACCGATGCGCGCCGCCTCCTCCCTGGTCAGGGTGACCGGGACAACTACCGTGACTGTCCCGTCATCTAGGATCACCAAGCCGTCCACATAGCCCTGTGCCTTCAACAGGCCTTCAATCTCGGCCTCCCTGCTCATTTTGCCGATTAAAGCCTGTAGTTCGTTTTGAAATTGCTCACGCCGCTGACTATCGCTGTGAGCGTCATAGGCAAAGTTTTGCAGCAGTTCCACCTGCCTACTGCGCATCCGTTCTCTTTCCAATTTATATTCCGCAAACTTCGTAGGCACCGAACGGACTGTGACCGGTTCTACCACCACAAAATTTTCCAACCCCGGTTCATCGTTGGCAATCACTTCTTCATCGTCCGCAAAATCGTCACTGCGGAAAATATAAAGAAGCGCTAATATGACCATGGCGATAATCAACAAATTCCAAAGCGCTTTTTTGCCCCGCAACACATAAAATCTGGCCATGCCACCAATCCTTTCTATTGTTTGGATAAAACTTCAATCCGATACATGGGGACCTGCAAAACGGTTGCCACCGCCTGAGCCAGTTTGAGCCGAAGTTCTGCATCAAGCCTGAGATCTACAACAATCAAAACACCGCGCACTAACGGTTCGATTTCTTCCAAAACAAGGGCCGTTTCTTTTCTTTCAGCATCGTTGCGCAAAATGACCGGTGTAAGTGTTTTACGCCATTCGGTGGCACCCTCGGCTGTCTGCCTTTCTTCTTCCGTGACATTGTGTGCAATATTCAGGCTGGGACCCCTCTCCAAGGTCAAGAACACTTGCGTGTAGTCTCCGCCCAGCATCCGATCTAGAATTGAGCTCACTTTGCTCTCCCAGGCCGCTGCCAAGGGCCTGATGGTAACTCTGTCCTCGGGCTGCGGCGGGGGGACGGAGATGGGTGCAGCGGAAGGCCTAAGTCCTAAAAGTCCGATGCCGATTACCAACACGACCGCCAGCCAGCTGAATAGTTTCTTTTGTTTTTCGCCCAGTCTGTTCCATAGATCGCCCATAAGCTACCTCCCTGCCAACTCACGCACCTCTATTTGCTCAGCCTTAAGGTTTAAAACGGTACCCATGATTTTTTGCACTTCCTCCTTTAAACGCTGGCTAAACGGCTCAACTAAAACCAGTGCCGCAGGGCCGCCGGGCCCGGAATACACCTCTATCTTCACATCGCTGAGCCCCGTTTCGTCAAGCAGCAAAGACTCAATTTGTGTCGCCAAGGCTCCCCCATCCGCCCGCAAAGCCGATCTTGCCCCCGCCAGCTGCACCCTCGCCGCAATTGAGTTTATCTCCGGCTCCGAAAGGCCCTGCCCGGGCCAATCTAGATCCACGCTGACCGGGTTTAAACTGAACAAATTGCTGATAGGCTGCAAAACTGCTAGCATCAGCGTTAAACCCAAAACAAGTTTGCAGAACTTGGCCGTACCGCCCTTGGGAAGCAGCATGTCTGCAATTCCCAGCAGAACGGAAATGCCAAGCACCGTGCGCAGCCAACCCTTCCAATCCACACCGCTTCACCTCACAAACACAGCTAGATTACCAATGCCCACCAAAATGCTGATGGAAAGTAAAAACATAAGGGCAACCGT
>CAZVDE010000004.1:65517-79739 GCA_964626065.1 uncultured Clostridiaceae bacterium
GATTACCAATGCCCACCAAAATGCTGATGGAAAGTAAAAACATAAGGGCAACCGTTCCCAAAGCGGCAAACACGAGTGCCAAGGAAGATTCGATTGTGCCCAATGTCTGCACAATACGGGTATCGCAAATGGGTTCCAAAAGCGCCCCCACCAATTTGTACACTATTAGCATTGCCCATATTTTCAACAGGGGGCTGGCCACGATAAACATGACGATGGCCAGGCCAAAGGCGCCCACCCCGTTTTTGATCAATAGCGACCCGCCCACCACCACCTCCATTGCATCGGCAAACATCCCACCTGCCACCGGAATGAAAGTTTTGGTCATATATTTTGCGGCACGCAGCGAAATTCCATCGGCTATGGGGGCGATTGCCCCTTTAACCACCATAAAACCGGAAAAAACGATAAAAAATGCACCTAGAAGCGTTACCACTGCCTGGCGCAGCAGCCCGCTAAACCGGGAAAAGGGCAATTCCTGCGCGAAATGCGAAACAAGGCCAAACGCGGTACCAAACATAATCAAGGGAAACACGAGATAATGCACCAGGCTGGCTATTGCTCCCACCAGACCCCATAGCAGAGGGTGAAAAACGGTTGACGAACTAATGGCCCCCACTGTAATCAGCAGGGTGGAAAGAAGAGGCAGCAAAGATTGCATAAAGGACACCATGTCATCAACCGCGGTGACCGCCAAGGTAAGGACAGCTTGGAAACTCTGCAAAGCCACCAGCATTAAAACTAGAAAACACACGCCAAAGGCTAGGTTGATCACTGTCTTGAGACCGAAGGACTGGGACAGGCGCTGCAGTAGGGCGGCGAGCATCCCGATTACGACCAGCTGGCGCAGAAGATGCAGGCTCAGGTACAATTCTCTAAAGAAGTTGCGGGCCAGCAGGCGGAATAAATCACCGGGCCCGGAGCCCACCGCGCCCCCCACTAGTTCCCTGAAGTCTAAAGAGGGCAGAAATTCCCGGTATTCTCTTTCCACAAGTTCACTAAAGGATAGTAGGTCCGCAAGATTCAGTTCTTCCAGCTGCGCCCGGACCGCTTCGTGAAAAAGCCCGCTCTCCTCTGCAGCGCAGACCGAGGTGCCGAAAAGAAGAAAAAGGCAGAAGGCGATTACTATAACGCAGTTCCTCATAAGATCACCCTAGTATCCAAGAATGCCGAACAATGTCTGCAAGATGGCCTGCAGCAGGGGTAATGCGATTAGCATTATCACTACCTTGCCGGCCAATTCCAATACGGCCGCGATCGCTTCTTCCCCCGCCTCTTCGCTGATCTGCACGCCAAACGATGTGATATAAGCGACGCCGATCGTTTTTAGAACCGGGTTTAAATAAAGTGAGCTGACCGCCGCTTCGTCGGCGATGGCGGACAGTCCCCGAAAAGCTGCGCTTATTTGGGGTATTAGTGCCAAAAAGATCGTAGTCACAAATCCGATAGCCAACAACACCGCCCAACTCGGCGATTCTTCTCGAAAATGGGCTTGAAACACGGTGAGCACTAGTCCCATCCCGATTACAAACGGCAGCCACAACATAACGGTATGTCACCACCTAAAAATTGCTTCCACACTGGAGAAAAGTTCGCCCACCATCTGCACCAACCACAGCAGAACGATGATTACGCCGGCCAAACTCAGCATCTGGGCCTGTTCTTTGCGTTCCGCCTGGATAAGGAAGATGTTTAAGACAGCTACTAAAATCCCCAGGCCGGCGATGCGATAAATGGGAGATAAGTCGGTCAACTAAACCCCTCCTAAAACAAAAGTAGGACAAGCAATAAGCCGCTGAAAAAACCAAGGTAGCTCCATAATTTTGCCTGCCGGCCCTGCTCACCGCGGGCTTCTTCCAAAGCCTGTTCCAGCCTTTTTTGCAGCAGCGTCAAATGTTTGCTTTGTTCTGCCACATCGCTTTGGCCTAGGGCAGTGCCTAAATGGCGCAGATCATCCACAAGCCAAGCGGGTAGACCGTTTCGGGCCAGAATGCACAGGCCCCGTTCCCAAATGGCAACGAAGCTTTCGCCTTCCCCGGCGGCCAGGGCAGCATCCAAAACGGACAAAAAGTGCCGTACCGCACCCGTATGTTCGTGCTTTTGCCGCGAGATCACTTCGGGAAGGGCAGTGTGTGCATAACTTATTTCCGACTCCAAACACTGCATGAAAGCGGCGAGCTGCCGCAAATTTTGCACCCGCTGACGATAGCTGTTGGCAACTGTTAAACCCATGGCCCCGCAGGAAATTATAACCAACCCGGCACCAACCGCCTGCACAACCTCACCCCTGTCCTAGATTATGTCGTTTTAGGCAACCTTAGAACCGATTCTACAGTACCCGGGCCCTTTCGCCGAGAGAGGATTACCGCCGTTTCAAAAACCCCCAGGCTTTCCCTAGCCCAACTCTTGGTTTTTACCTGCCGGAGAGAATCGCCATGGCAAGTAGCGACCACCTTCACCCCGCTGCGCGCTAGTTCAGCTAAAATCCAGGCGTCCCGTCCGTGCCCGATTTCATCTGTAATCACCACATCCGGCGCCAGGCCTCGCAGTGCATGATGTACCCCGATTTCTTTGCTGTAACCGTCCAGGACATCGGTTTGAAAACCAACATCCAACTGGGGTAGCCCCTGGTAGCAGGCGGCTATTTCGGAACGTTCGTCAATGATTACCGTTTGAAAACCGCGATTGGCGAGCTGCCTGGCCAAATCCCGCAGCAGCGTTGTTTTGCCGCAGCCGGGCGGGGAGATGATCAGTGTTGACAAAAGCTGAGCAGCGCCCGCGGGGGCAACCGCGTTAATAACCGGATCCGCGCAGTTTAAGACAGCCCTGGCTTGGCGAAAGTTGAGCGAGGCAATATTCTTCACCGTCTTCAGCTCGCCCGCGGCAAAAACAGCCTGCCCTCCAATACCCACTCGGTGGCCGCCGGGCAGTGTCAAATATCCGTTGAGAATCTCCTGCTGCCAGGCATACCACGAATTTTTTGTGATAATCTGCACTGTCCGTTCCACATCGTCCCTTGTGACTAAATAGGCAGCCGCAGCCGCGCAAGAAAAGCCCACAGGAGAGAGACAGGTAAATTCCCCGTCTATTTTGGCCATCAGCGGGCGTTCCAACCGCACCCTGATTTCTTCCAAGCCGACGGTATCCAGTTTCTCCACAATCTCCCTCAGCCGGGGCGCCAAATATTTGCGCATCTGCAATCCCCCCTGCCTAAGACTATGCGGCGGAGGGACAAGTTATGACAAAAAAGACTGCCTCGTAAAAGGCAGTCTTTTTGGCATTACAATTTCTTGCGGCATGAGTTAGCCGCGACTACTCATCCTCGTCTAATTCGGGATCCTCTGAAAACTCCTCCAGATCTTCGAAGTCATCTGTTTGAAACACGACCGCATCACAGCGGGGGCAGCAGATTTGAACCCCGGGACCGGATAAGAAGTCCTCATCGAAGCTAACCAGATAACCGCAATGGGCACAGGGGATTTCCACAAAGGTACCGGGCTTATCATCCCAATCGGACCATTCTTCGTCAACATCGTCCTCATCGCTCAGCTCGTCTTCAAGGTAAGCCAGATCAAAATCAATCTCTTGCAGGTAGTCGTCCAATTCATCCTGTGCCTCGGCCATCTCTTCCACATCGGCGGCCAGTTCATCCAAGATCTCTAAGACTTTTTCAAACAGAAAACGAATCCGCTCTTCCTTTAAAGAAGAGTCGCCGTCAATCATCCCCCGCAGATAGGCAATTTTTTCCTTCGCCGTTTCCAATCAAGCCACCTCCTGATTTTATGCCCTCGAAAGGTATTCTCCCGTCCTGGTATCAACCCGGATTTTTTCGCCCTGTTCTACGAACAGAGGCACCTGTACGCTGATTCCGGTCTGCAGCACGGCCGGTTTGGTAGCGCCCTGCGCCGTATCGCCGCGGAAACCGGGTTCTGTCTCGGTCACTTCCAACACAACGGCAGAGGGCAGATCAACGCCCACCGCCTGATTTTCATAAAACTGAATGCCGATGGTCATGTTTTCCAATAGATATTTTGGCGCATCACCTAAATCCTGAACATTAAGAGAGAGCTGATCATAGGTTTCCGTATCCATGAAAAAGTACTCATCGCCCGTGCTATATAAATACTGCATCTGCCTAAGCTCAATGTGGGCCCTGGCTACCCTTTCCCCTGCGCGGAAGGTCCGCTCCAGGACCGCGCCTGAGCGAACGTTTCTTAGTTTGGAACGCACAAAGGCCGCCCCTTTACCCGGTTTAACGTGAAGAAAATCTACCACGCTATAAATGTCGCCCTCTAACTCAATCGTCACCCCTGTGCGAAAGTCGTTTACAGAAATCATTGCATTCCTCCTTACTCGACGATATACAATTCTTTAAAAGTGGAGGTTAAAACCTCGTGACCGCCTTCTGTAACCGCAACCAAATCCTCAATTCTTACTCCGCCAAACCCGGGCAAGTAAACACCCGGTTCAACCGTGACGATCATGCCCGGCTGCAGAGGGGTATCATCTGTTCGAGACAGCCGAGGATTTTCGTGAACCTCCAGGCCCACTCCGTGGCCCAACCCATGGCCGAAGTATTCGCCGTAACCCGCATCGGTAATAATCTCTCGGGCAATCGCATCAACCTCGCAGCCTTTCATGCCCGGTGCGACCGCCGCCAGAGACTCCATTTGCGCCCGTAAGACCAGGTCGTATACTAAAAGATGCTGTTCTTCGGGCTCGCCGATGACGACCGTTCGGGTCATATCGGAACAATAACCGTTTACAATGCAGCCGAAATCAAAAACGACGAAATCACCGTGCATCAAGACACGGTCGCTGGGCCTGGCGTGGGGTAAAGCACTCTGGGGCCCGGAAGCAATTATGGGGGCGAATGACATACCGCTGGCCCCCGCCCTGCGCATCAGAAACTCAAGTTCCAGCGCCAATTCGGTTTCCTTGATTCCGGAACGGATTTTGGGCAGCAATTCCGCGAAAGCCTGATCCCCAATCTTGGCAGCTTGGCGAATAAAATCAATTTCTTTGGCCGTTTTAATTACGCGCAATTCTTCAACCCAGCCGGTAACGCCTGTAAACTCCACCCCTAGTTTTTCTTTCCACTGCTCCAGGTGCCGTACTGTAATATGGTCCGCTTCGAAGGCAATCTTACCTATATCGTTTTCTTCAATAAGTTTCTTTAATGTGTCTATCGGGTTCTCAATCCGGACTAGCTCCCAGTCGGGACTTTCCACCTTGACCTGCTCAATGTAGCGAAAATCGGTCATGATTATCTTTTTTTCCGCCGAAACCCAGGCGATACCGGCCGAGCCGGTAAACCCCGTAAGGTAGCGCCTGTTGACCGGATTGGTACATAGAAAAACGTCCGCCCCACGGGCCTGCAGTTGTTCCCTGATGCGTCTGACTCGTTTCATAAGCGACCTCCTCGTCACCTTGCCAATGTTTTCTATTCCTTCTATGAAAACCCTGCCCTCTCCTCTCTCATTAATAAGAAAAACCCCCGCAGGGGTTAATTCAATGCTTTTCTTGAAAGAAGAAGGTGGCATTGATCTTCGCCCGGCTTCTACACAACCTTAAATCCGCCAGCGAGCAGTTGCGCAGTTCCGGGTTAGTTCGCCTTAAATCGCTGACAGTCCGGCGCAAATCAGTGAGCAGCTGCTCACCTGAGGCGGATTGGAGCGCCGTTTCATAAACATAAGAAGCCATAGTTGTTCCCTCCAGCAACATATTATAGTAATAGTATGTGCGAGAAGGACAAGTATTATGCACAAAACGGCATTTATTTTTTGGGGCCGATTAAATTAGGACGCACAGTAAGTTTCACCCCGGCAGGAAAATGGGCCCGCAAAACCAGAGGCGCCCGACGCGCCGAAACCCAGCCCAGGCCGTTTACAACCAGATCTTCGCCCGATTTTAACCTAAACTCTCGCTTCGCCCAGGCGGTGGCTGTGCAGGGGCCTTGAAATTGATACAGCCATTTTTGTATATGCCTGGCGCTGGATTTTTCCCATTTGACCTCAGAACCGGCATAACCCAAGAGAACAGAACTACCGCTTAAACATTCCAAGCCGCATAAACCGGCGATATACATCAAATCACCGGTGGCAATGGGATACAAATGGGAGGATAACTTGCGGTGGGGAATTATTTTCCGCGCACACTCCGCTGTGAGTAAATCACTGACCCTGCTGCCCACCACATAACCCGGGGAATCGGCAAAAACCAGGCCCCCGGGGCAGTGCCAGCGAGTAACGCTTACCGTTGTGCCCGGATAGGGTGCAACCGTGGGCGTGAGGCTGCCCCGCTGCCCGCCGCCGATGCGCATTTTAAGTAAGCGCTCCAGCACACTGGATTTGCCGGCGTTGCTTGCACCGACAAACAAAATCTTGGGCCCCATTTTTTCCAATAATTGCGCAAGCGCAATAAAACCGTGCCCGGTCAGCGCACTAATTAAAAGAGGCTCGGTCCGCAGCCCTTGATGGGCCCGCAAGCGGCGGCGCACCCAATGTTCTATTTCTGTAAGGGGCGTCTGCTCAGGTAGAAGGTCCACTTTGTTAACTGCTAAGATCATCGGCTTACCGCTAATCAGGCGCAGCAGCTCAGAGGGCAGGCTCGCTTCAAAATCAAGGAGATCCATAACCACAACCACACTGCTGCACCAAGACAGCCCCGCCTTGATAGCTTCCAGCGATTGTTCCGAAGAAACAGGCCCAAATTCGTCACGACCATAGTGCTTGATCCGAAAACACCTTTGGCAGAGCAGTGCCCCTTCCTTCTCTAAGTTCTCGGGAACATACCCGTAGGCCTTGGGATCGGTGTGCTGAAACCTAGCGCCACAGCCCCGGCAGTGTTCTTTGTCCATTTATTTCCTCCCCAATCGCTCGGCTACCGCCTCAGAACCAAGCCGCCCACGTCTGACCATTCGTTTTAGTACCTTTGCTTCAATTTTCCTCACGATTCTGGTCAGGAAAAATTCTCGCCTGCTCAAGGGGTTGATTAAAATAGTAAACATCCCCAGGCGGTTTCCCCCGAAAACATCGGTAAATAATTGATCACCAACCACCGCCACCCGAGCCGGGGGCAAATCAAGCAGGGCCAAACCCCGCAAAAAGGCGCGATTTAACGGTTTCATAGCCCGTCCGACCGCGGGAATGCCCAAAAGTTCGGCAAAGGCACCGGTCCTATCTTCCAACGCATTGGACACAATACACATGCCCAAGCCGGCCTGCTTCATACGGTGAACCCAGTCCAAAAAACTATCGTCCATAAGGGAGTCTTCCCAGGCCACCAGCGTATTATCAATATCTACGAGCAAGCCCGCAATCCCTTTTTGACGAAGATCGTCCGCTTTAATATCCAAAACACTGTTTAAAACTAAGTCCGGTTGCAGAAGTCCCATTGCAGCCCCATCTCTCTTGTTTGTTGGTATATTATAGCATATCAAGCTTGAAAGAAAAAGCGGGCCCCCGCTTAGGAGGGGCCCATTTCGCTCAACAGTTTGCCCAAGGCTTTCTTTTCAATGCGAGAAACATAAGAACGTGAGATCCCCAACTGGCGCCCGATCTGCCTTTGGGTCTGCCTTTCCTTTTGCCCAAGCCCAAACCGCAATTCCAAGACAAGACGCTCCCTTTTCGACAGGCAGTTCAGTTTATCCGCTAATCGAGCACGATCAATATTCAGCACAACCGAATCCACAACATCATCCCGTTCCGAGCTGAGAATATCCATTAAATTGATTTCATTGCCCTCCCGGTCCGAACCGATGGGATCGAAAAGATTGACCTCTTTGCGAATTCTTTTTGTGGAGCGCAGGTGCATTAAGATCTCAATTTCAATGTCAAAAGGTCTTGATGACAACCTTACCGCCATGCCCCACCCGAATTTCTTCGATCAGAATGCGCAGCAGTTCCCGCCGTTCCCGTAAGGCTAGGTCAGCTAGGGCCTCCCGGCCATTAAGGGTACCGGCGAACCAAGACCAAACCTTAGTATCTAAAGCGCCTTGCAAAATCCTCAACCCACAGCCTGCGCCGGCTTCCTCCGTATACACCGTTTGTACCCCCCACTTACGCCCCTTGAGGGGTTGGCCGCAGTGGGCACAGCGCACTAACCCGCTCAAAAGATAGGCAGATTCACTTCCGGCGAAACGCCGGCGGGACTGGGCCAAAAGCATCTGGGCCCTAGCAAACGTTACCCGATCAATAATGGGTGGGCATGGAATTAAAATCCATTCCTCTTCCGGGCGCAGGCGCACTCTACCTTGGGAGGCATTCCATTTATTCTGGAAAAACTCACCCAAATAAGTGCGATTGCCTAGAATTTGGCGCACAACCTGGCGGTGCCACACAGCCGCGTTACGTTTCGTAGGTATTCCCGCCGCTGTCAGCGCCCGTGCGATGCCCGAAATACCCCGCAAACCCGGGGGCGGTGCCAAAAACCAGGTAAAGATCTGCCACACCACCCTAGCCTCAGCATGGTTGATCACCAACTGTTCCGCGCGCGGTTCAAAATCGTAACCGTATACGGAAAAATCCCGCAGTACCCTGCCCTGTCTCGCCTTTTCCCTCCTACCGCGGCACATACGCTCCGTAATTTTTGCCTTTTCAAACTCCGAGATGGCGCCCCTTAGAGCATAAAATAGGTTACCCTCCGGTGTTTTGCTGTAATCCCCGTTCACAAAGGTGAGATTAACCCCCAGGCGTTCCCACTCTTCGGTAAGCAGCAGCTGATGGAGGAGTTTGCGCGAAAGGCGATCCGGGTCAAGGCAGATCACCGTTGTCACAAACCCTTGCTCGATCTGCTCGCGCAACGCCTCAAGGGCAGGGCGGTTCAAAGTTTCACCCGATACACCTTCGTCCTTGAAAACGAGTGTTTGCGCTTCTTGCGCTAACGCCTGGCAGGCCCTGATTTGGGCCGCGATGCCAAAACCATGTTTAGCCTGTTCTTCCGTGCTTACCCTGGCGTAAACGGCGATCATCGCCTTCCACCCCCCGCAGCAATTGCAAATATAGCCGGCAGCGTTCGAGAACAAGTGTATAATACCGGCCCGCTTTGAGCTCAATATGCATAAACGTCCCCCCCTTGCTTGAAACCTATGTAATCCCCTCCGTTTCCATGTTATAATGGGGGCGCGAAAAAGGAGCGATAGACATGGAGTTAGCCATTTTTGATTTGGACGGCGTCATTGTGGATACGGCCAAATATCATTATTTGGCTTGGAAACGGCTCGCAGAGGAACTTGAGATTCCCTTCACTCTAGATGACAATGAGCGCCTAAAGGGCGTCAGCCGCATGCGCTCGCTGCAGATCTTATTAGAACTGGGGGGGCGCAGCCAAAGCGCACAGGAAAAAGAAAGGCTTGCGGCAAGAAAAAACACCTGGTATATGCAATACATCGAACGGATGGGCCCGAACGAAATTCTCCCCGGCGTTCTGCCCTTTCTGGCTGCCCTAAAACAACACGGAGTCAAAACCGCCTTGGCCTCCGCCAGCAAAAATGCACGTTTTATCCTCACTAAACTGCACTTGACCCAGGAGTTCGCAGCGATTGTGGATGGGAATTCCGTCTCTAAAGCTAAACCGGATCCGGAAGGTTTTCTGCTGGCCGCCTCGAAACTGGGCATAAATCCGGCTGCAGCAGTTGTTTTTGAAGATGCACCTGCGGGAATTGTGGCCGCGCAGCGAGCGGGCATGTTGGCCGTGGGAATTGGCAGTGCCAGCGCCTTGGCCGGGGCCGATCTGATCCTGCCGGGATTTGGCGAAATGGCACCGGAGCTGCTGCTGCTAACATTGCGTGACATGATTTTTTGTAAGGGGGATTCTTTATGAGATTTCGCTATGGAACAGATGAATGGAAGATTACGGAGGATCGTTTTGAACCCGAACAAAACAGGGTTACGGAGAGTTTAATGAGCCTGGGCAACGGCTACATGGGCCTGCGCGGTAACTTCGAGGAAGCCTACTCAGGTGATAGCCTGCAGGGTACATATATTGCGGGGGTATTCTACCCCGATCGCACCGTAGTTGGCTGGTGGAAAGTTGGTTACCCGGAATACTTCGCCAAAGTGCTCAACGCGGTAAACTTTATCGGCCTTGATATCGCCCTCAGTGGACGAACCTTAGATCTGCACAGCTGGGAGCCCCTTCATTTCCGCCGAGTGTTGGATATGCAGAGGGGCGAGCTTGTGCGTACATTTCAAGTTCAGGATGAACAGGGGCGCCTCTTTTCCATTGAGGCCAAACGTTTTGTGAGCATGTCCTGCCGTGAGATAGCGGCCCTAAGCTACAGCATCACGCTGGAAAAGGACCCGCTGCAAAAAAAAGCCCGGGTTAAACTGGCGCCATATCTGCAGGGTAATGTCGTTAACGAGGATGCCAATTACGGTGAAGACTTCTGGTTGGGCGTAAAAGAGGCGGGCTGCCCGGAGTACCAACTAGTAGCCATGGAAACGAAAAAATCCGGTTTTCTCGTTGCCGCCGCAAGTTCCTATCAGCTCAAGATTGACGGCCGGCCATTAGAAAATGTGGAGGCCAAAATTACGGTCGAACCTCGTTTTGTCAAAAGCGAAATTGAAGCCCCGCTGGAGGAGGGCCAAACAATTACGTTGGAGAAAATCGTCGCCGTGGCAACCAGCCGCGATTTTACCCCCGCGGAAGTGGCTGAACAGGCCCTGAATATTTTAGCCCAACACGAAGGTCTGGGTTATATGGGGCTTTTCGAGGCTCACTCTCGCGCCTGGAGCCGGATTTGGCAGGAAAGCGATGTGAAGATCAAAGGGGATCCCCCCGCCCAGCAGGGTATTCGCTTTAACATTTTCCAGCTTAAGTCAACATACACGGGCGAAGATCCCCGTTTAAACATCGGCCCCAAAGGCTTTACGGGCGAAAAATACGGTGGCAGTACTTATTGGGACACGGAGGCCTACTGTCTGCCTTTTTATCTGAGCACCAGTGATGCCAAAGTCGCCCGCAACCTCCTTTTATACCGCCATAACCATTTGGAGAAGGCAAAAGAAAACGCCGCTAAACTGGGCCTTGCCGGCGCGCTGTACCCCATGGTCACCATGACGGGCGAGGAGTGCCACAATGAATGGGAGATAACGTTCGAAGAGATCCATAGAAACGGGGCGATCGCCTACGCCATCTTCAACTATATACGCTATACGGGAGATCATAAGTATCTTGCAGACTACGGGTTAGAAGTACTGGTGGAAATCTGTCGATTTTGGGCCAGCCGAGTCACCTATCAACCGCGCAAAGAAGTCTACATGATCCTGGGTGTGACAGGGCCCAACGAGTACGAAAACAATGTTAATAACAATTGGTATACTAACCGCATTGCTGCCTGGTGCTTCGAATACACACTGGAAGCAATGGAGCTGATACAAAAAGAAAACGCCCAGCATTTCAACGGGCTGCGCGCCGAACTTGGTTTCAACGAGGCGGAAACGGCTAAGTGGCGCCGGATCGCTGCTAAGATGTATTATCCTTATGTCAAAGGACCGGACGTATTCGAACAGCAGGACGGGTTTATGGACAAAGAGCTGCTGACGGTGGATTCCATACCCGCCCAAGAATTGCCCCTCTACAAAAACTGGTCCTGGGACCGCATTCTGCGCTCCTGTTTCATTAAGCAGGCCGATGTACTGCAGGGTCTGTTCTTTTTGGGGGACCAGTATGATCGGGAAACTAAACGACGGAATTTCGATTTTTACGAACCCATGACGGTCCATGAGTCATCTCTGTCTCCCTGCGTCTATGCGATCATTGCGGCAGAAGTGGGATATTATGACAAGGCCTATCAACTGTACCTGCGTACGGCCCGCCTTGATCTGGACAATTATAACCGTGATACGGACGAAGGGCTGCACATTACCAGCATGGCCGGAACCTGGATGGCCGTTGTCTATGGCTTTGCAGGCTTGCGCATAGAAAAGGAAGGCTTGACATTCAGGCCCTTCTTACCCAAAGCCTGGGACTGCTATGCCTTTAAACTGCGCTTTAGAAAACACATGCTGGAGATTACTGTAGGGGAACAAAAGATGGAAATCAAGCAAACGGGTGGTGCTGATTGCCGGTTGTCGGTTCATGACACGGCCTACACTGTCCCCGCAGACGGAAAAATTGAAGTTGAATTTTCCCTTTGACAGTGAATTCTCATTTTCAATGCAGCGGGCCGCATAAGTTGCCAAGCGCGTCTTTTTTTGCGGATCAAAAGTGTTGATAGCTTTAATCAAGCCGATTACGCCAATGGAAATCAAATCTTCCGTATCCTCGCCGGTATTGCTGAATTTCTTAACTATATGCGCAACGAGACGAAGATTCCGCTCGATCAAAATGTTTCGGGCCTCTTCTTCTCCTGCTTGTTTTTTCAGCAATAACCGCTGTTCTTCTTCCGGGCGCAGAGGTTTAGGGAAGGCTCCGCCCCCCGTTACAAAAGATGCCAGCATCCCCGCTCCGTCAATGAGCCACGCCGCCAAAGCATTCAGTAATGAAGGAAACACTAAATGGCACACCCCCCCGTTGAGACTGCTCTTCATTGTATGAGCGGGCCCGGGAAAACGTGCCCGTCCTTATAAAACCGGTTTGAGATATTTGCGCAAAGGGTGGATTACGATTAAGCACAAGGCCGCACTGACCCCTCCCTGCAGGAGATCTCCGGGCAGTGAAACAACAGCCGCCGCCCAGCCGTAATAAAGAATTCCCACAAGGAAATAACCCAAGACCATCACAGCTGCGCCGACAACCGCGCCAAAAACGGTACCGCCCCTGCGCAGACGCAATACGAGCCACCCGGCTAAAAACCCTTCCACGCCTTTGATAATTAAAGTCCAGGGTGCCCAGTGGGCGTAACCCAGGAGAAGATCGGCCAGACTTGAACCTAAAGCGCCCGAAAAGGCTCCCACGGCCGGCCCAAGCATGAGGCCCGCCAACAGCACAACCGCATCACCGATATTAACGTAACCTTTCACGCCCGGCAGCGGAACGTTGACCACCATTGTCGTCACCGCTACTAAAGCAGCTAAAATAGCCGTTTGAATTAGCTTTTTCGCATCCATTCGTGTCACTTCCCCGCTTTACATATTGCTAACACATTCCATCCATCAGCATAAATGTCCTGCCCGAGCCGCCGAAATAAACAGAGGAGCCAACTTGTGATTAGTCGCCCCCCTATTTTTGTCCCTGATTTTTCAATTTGAAAATCTCTTCTTTCAGTGAACTGTTTTCTCGGCGCAGGATATAATAGACCCGCTCCAACTCCTTATTCAACGTCTTAAGTTCTTCATTTTCGCGCATAATGCTTAAAATCTTCGTTTCGTAATCATGCACAAGGCGAGCCGCTTCCAGCGAATCTTTTTCGGCGCGGGCTTTTGCCGCTTGGAGGTCTGCTAAAGTAGTTCTATCCGCATATGATGCTAAACCGGCCCGCCAAACCCTCCTTAAGGCCTCCCTCAAGGATTTGGACTGCGTCAGCTGCTTGATCCTTCGCAATACATTGCCCCCTTGATAGGGACAGCCTCAACGCCCGCTTCCCTACCCGAAACTCCCCGCCCTCGCCACGGGCTGAACATCCAGTAAGTGGTCCAGCTCGTTGTTCACCCAGGTGCGCACATCAGTGCATAACGAATAATAGCACCAAGTATGTTCCGGACGCCGCTCTATTAATCCTTCTTCTAACATCCGTTTTAAATGATATGATACCTTAGGTTGATTAATATCCAGGACCTCCGCTAGGTGCCCAACGCACATTTCGTTTTCGCGCAGTAAGAGTAATATCTGTAAACGAATTGGATCAGAGAGTACGTGAAAGCGCTGGGCAGATCTTTGGATTCGTGTCACATCCGTCCCTCCCTGTGAATATTTTCTTAATGCAATTGTACATTGTTTCACTAACATAATCAAGAAGTAAACAATAAAACACCTTGATTTAAGCCAAGGTGTTATTGTACCCGCTGCCTTATTTTTTTCAGAAGGTGCACCGTCCCCGCCTCTTGAGCAAGCCCCTGAGATAATTCATAACAATATTCGGCCAGCTTAGCTTCTCCGCAGGCTAAAAATTGATCACCCAGCTTGAGAAACCTCTTAATCTTTTTACGCGGTTCGCCCGGCAGCCGCCATAACAGCCTTAATCTCAGCACCTGCCACCGCTTCGACGGTTCAGCGTCCATACAAACACTCACACTCCATAAGATTGGTATAGACAATATGATAGCACAAAGAAAAAGGGC
>CAZVDE010000005.1:0-61951 GCA_964626065.1 uncultured Clostridiaceae bacterium
TCCGCGCTAACAAAATTATACTACAGTCCAAACTTGTTGTAAAGTCCAATTTTATTGCATTCTTGCTTTTCCAAGCGGCAGCTGTTATAATTACTGTGATCACTGCAAGCGCCTATAGCTCAGGGGATAGAGCACCGGCCTCCGGAGCCGGGAGCGCAGGTTCGATTCCTGCTAGGCGCGCCATTTGTTTTTTAACCGGACGTTTCCCGCAGGGGGCGTTCGGTTTTTTGTTTGCACTCTCATCTTCACTTTAGCAGGGATCGGCAGCCCGCCTGTTTAATAAGCAAAGGCATACTATAAGGACGGAGAACATAAGGAGGGCTAAAATGAGCGCACGTATTATCGATGGTAAGGGCATCGCCCGGGAGATTCGGGCCGGCCTGGCGGAGCAGGTGGCAATCATGGCCAAGCGGGGTGAACGCCCGGGTTTGGCTGTCATTCTCGTGGGGGATGATCCCGCCTCGGCCGTTTATGTCCGTCAAAAAAGGCGGGCTTGTGAGGAGATTGGCATCACTTCGGTGATCCACCGCTTGCCCGAAACAACTTCGCAGGGTGATCTTTTGGATTTAATAGCGCAGTGTAATCGGGATTCTAAAATACACGGGATTTTGGTGCAGCTTCCTTTACCGGAAGGGCTTGATGAGGAAGAAGTGATTGAAGCTATCTCGCCTGCTAAGGACGTTGATGGATTTCATCCAATTAATATAGGTAGGTTGCAGACGGGAACGGAGGGGTTTGTCCCCTGCACCCCGGCCGGTGTGGTAGAGTTGGTCCGCCGCACAGGTGCCTCCATCTCGGGTAAGCAGGTGGTGGTGGTCGGGCGCAGCAATATCGTGGGCAAACCGGCTGCCAGCCTATTTTTGCGGGAAAATGCCACTGTGACAATCTGTCATTCACGCACAAAAGACGTGGCAGCCGAATGCAGGCGGGCCGATATTCTTATCGCTGCCGTGGGACAGCCGCGGTTGATTAAGCGTGATTGGATTAAGCCCGGGGCAATTGTGATTGATGTGGGCATTAACCGGGTCGATGGGAAACTTGTGGGTGATGTGGACTTCGATGCGGTGCAGGAAGTTGCGGGAGCCATAACGCCTGTTCCGGGCGGGGTGGGCCCCATGACCATCGCCATGCTCATGAGAGCAACCGTTTTGGCGGCGGCTAAGGCTCAAAAGGGGTAATAAACTGTTTGATGATGATGCATAAATGGCGGGCCTGTTCCACATTACCGCGGCCCGCCGCGGCCAACCCCATGCTTTTCTGAAAAGGTCGGGGCGTCCAAAGCGGATAAAAGCAGTCCCGGAAACGAACATACTGTGTTGTTTCTCGGAGTGGTGCCAGAACGTGGTTGCGGAAGTATTCTTGGGCCAGCCCTTCTTCTATAACCAAAAGATCGGGTATCGGTCCGTTGGCCAGGTGGTCTTCTAGGCTTTGGCGCGTGTAATGGTGTTCAATTTTCCAGGTTAAACCGTGGGCTAGAATTTCCGGTTCCAGCCAATTTTTGATGTTATTAAATTCCGCTTCCGTGCTGACAACGGCCAGGGTAAGGGTATCACTCTCTGCCCGGGCGGGGATCCCTGCGCTAAAATAAAACAAAACAAGCGGCAGTAGGATAATAAGGGTCGCCGGGGCAATCGCCCACCAACACCACTGCGGATTCGCGGGGGGAGGGTCGCCATATGGGCGCCGGGGCGGTCTTCGGCCATCTTTACCCAGGAGTGCCTGCTTTTTTGTCTCTATGTATTTCTTTTGGGCTTCGATATGGTCGCGGTAGCTCAATTGGATTCCTCCGTTTCGGTTTCTCTAGTATTTCCAAAGATAGGGCAGGATATTGGGCAGAGTAGTAGTATAAGGTAAAGGACAACTGTATAGCCGGTGTGGTGGCAGCTGAACGATCTATGCTGCAGAATAGGGAAGTTGGGCTCGGGAAACTGAGAAGCCACGCGGTCCCGCCACTGTATCCAAGGAGTAACCCATATAATCCACTCGCATAGCGGGGAAGGAATGGGCGGCGATGATTTGGGAGCCAGGAGACCTGCCAGACCGGGTTTTGTAGGACCATCTTGCGCGGAAGGGAGTGGTTTTGTTTACTGTCTTTCCCCCGGTGATCTTTGGTCCCGGGGAATTATTATTTTAGGAGTGAAAATGTGAAAAAAAATTACGTTAAGATAGCCATTTTATCCGCTCTGCTCGTGCTGTTTGTGGCCATGGGGAGTGTGGGGGCCGCGCCGCGGCGCATTGTGTCATTGGTGCCGAGCGTTACTGAAAATCTTTTCGCCCTTGGCGTAGGTGAGCGGGTGGTAGGAGTGACTGCCTGGTGCGATTACCCGGCGCAGGCCGCGGAGAAAACGGTGATTGGCGATGCGTTTAATCTTAACCTGGAACTACTGCTAAGCCTAGAACCGGATCTAATCGTGGGTGATGCGAATTTGGTTGCGGGCACAATAGAGACATTAGAAGGGTTTGGGCTTAGCGTTTTGGTTGTCGAGCCTACGAACCTAGCCGAGGTGCGGGAATCCCTTATTCAGTTGGGTGATGCGGTAGGGGCCCCCGAGAAGGGCCGTGAACTGGCGGCCGCCATGGAAAAGCGGCAAAAGGAACTTGTGGCGGGCGTTGATGTGGCGGAAAGACTAAGGGTTTTTGTGGAAGTCTGGAATGAACCGCTCATGACCGCGGGGCCGGGAAGTTTTATGGACGAACTGATTGTTCTGGCGGGTGGGGAGAACATCGCGCAAGATGCGGATAATCCCTGGCCAACATTTAGCGAGGAATTGGTGATTGATCGGGATCCGCAAGTTGTGATCTTAACCGGCTTCAATCTCGATGAGGTACTGCGGCGCAGTGCCTGGCAGGATATTACCGCCTTGCAGACAAAAGCGGTGTTCGAGGTTGACCCCGATCTCTACGCGCGCACGACACCTCGCCTCTTGGACGCTTTAGAAGAAATGATCTCCATTTTGGCTGATGTAGGGCAATGAAAGTCAAATTAGGGCGTTTCGCCGCCATAATTCTAATTTTAGGGGTGGTAGTGATCTTCGCTACCGCCCTGGGGGCGGTTCGCATTCCATTTGGCAATGTGCTTTTGATGATCGGTTCTGCCCTACCCGGCCTAAAGAACCTAATTGTGCCCGATTGGCCCGCGGCGCAGAGGGTGATAGTCTTGCAGATAAGGCTGCCCCGTGTGCTTTTGGCCTTGCTGATCGGCGGTGGGCTGAGCGTTTCGGGCGTTCTTTTCCAGGGCACGTTAAGAAATCCGCTGGCCGATCCGTACATCATCGGTGTTTCGGCGGGAGCGTCTTTAGGCGCAACATTGGGGCTTTTGTATTTCATTCCCCGCGGTCTTGCGGGATTTGGCGCTCTGCCCGTATTTGCCTTCCTGGGCGCCTTGGCGGCGACTGCCGCGGTGGCCCGTTTGGGCAGCAGGCGGGGCCGCCTGGAACCTACCGGCCTCATATTGGCCGGGGTGGCGATCGGGGCTTTTTTGACCGCAATTGTCTCCTTGCTGATGGTTTTGCGGATTCAAAATTTGCAAGACGTCTATCTATGGCTGATGGGCAGCCTTTCGGGGCGGGGCTGGAGGCACTTTTTTGTGGCGCTGCCCTATGTTGTTTTCGGCACGGCGGCCGCAGTCTGGCTGGCCCGAGATTTAAACGTCTATCTCTTGGGCGAAGAGGTGGCGCACAGCTTGGGCCTTGATGTCCAGAGACTGCAGCGCAGAGTGCTCATTACAGGCGCTTTGGTTGCCGCGGCCTGTGTCGCGGTTTCGGGGGTCATCGGTTTTGTGGGCCTTATGGTGCCTCATGCCCTGCGCCTTGTGATAGGCGGAGAACACAAGCGCTTGATTGGCCATTCCTTTTGGGTAGGCGCCCTTTTTCTTTTGCTCGCGGATACTCTGGCCCGCACTGCATTCGCCCCGCTGGAACTACCGGTAGGGATTATAACGGCATTCGTAGGCGGCCCCTTCTTTATCTATCTGATGAAAAGAGGCGGTGGATCACATGGCTAAAATGCGTTTAGAAGATGTTACCTTTGCCTATGGAGCATTACCCGTTGTGCGCCAAATCAGCCTTGCTTTAAATTCCGGCGTCTTTTACGGGATCGTGGGGCCCAACGGGGCGGGTAAATCCACCATCCTCAAATTACTTGACCGTTTTGTAATACCCCAACAGGGCACCATTTTCTTGGATGAACGGGATTTAAACAGCTACAGTCTGCAGGAACTGGCTAGGCGTATTGCCTTGATACCCCAAAATTCGCCGGATTTTTCCTTCACAGTCGAAGAAGTGGTGCTTTTGGCCAGAACACCCCACAGCTTCCGCTGGCAGCCCCCTAGTGCTGAGGATCGGGAGATTGCAGCGGCCAGTATGGCCCTCACGGAAGTGCAGCATCTCGCGGGTCGGCATGTTGGAGAGTTGAGTGGGGGTGAACGCCAACGGGTGAATTTAGCCCGCGTTTTTGCCCAGGGCACCGATATTTTGCTTTTGGATGAACCAACCACCTTTCTCGATTTAGAACATCAAATCCGCATTTCGAAGCTGCTTTGGGCCAAAGCGCGGGAAGGAAAGACCTGTGTGGGCGTTTTTCACGATCTTAATCTGGTCTCAAATTACTGCGATTATGTCTTCGTCTTGGCCGCCGGAGAGTTGATGGCCGAAGGGGAACCGGAAAAGGTTTTTACGCCCCAACTGATTAAGGAAATATATAATGTGGGTGTGGTGGCCGTTAAACATCCCCACACGGGGCGGCCGATCATCGTTCCTTGAATAAGCGTTGAAACCCAATCCCCCGGTTATACTATCGGTACAGTGTCTATGAGGGGGATGCAGATGAAGTGGCGGATAGTGTTGGGGGTTACAATTCTGATGCTGGCCGTATTTATGGCCTGGAGTATACTCAGTCCGGGCGAAGCCCCGTTGGTAGAAGATTCTGTTGAGTCTCAGGAACCGGCGGGCAATTGGGAAGAACCGGTGGTACGGGCGGTAGATAAGGCGGGGCCGGCCACAGTGAAAATTGAAACAACCCGCGAGATTGTGGTGGACCAGTTTTTCTTTCAGCAGCTCGAACGGGAGCAAGGCATCGGTTCGGGAGTAATTTATCGTACGGACGGGCACATTCTGACCAACGATCATGTGGTGGCGGGCGCGGAGGAGATCATTGTCCAGCTGGCGGACGGGCGCAGCTTTATGGGGCATGTGATCGGCCGGGATCCCTTGACCGATTTGGCGGTTGTCAAGGTTGATGCCCAAGATCTGCCTATAGCTGAATTTGCCGACTCTAATGAGCTGCGGGTGGGGCAGATGGTGGTCGCTATCGGAAACCCCCTAGGCCAGGACCATACTGTGACAACAGGCGTGGTTAGCGCATTGAATCGAGATCTACTGGTGGATCCCAGACAGAACCGCTTTTTGGAGGGGATGATTCAGACCGATGCGGCTATCAACCCCGGTAACTCGGGCGGGCCTCTGCTAAACCGCGGTGGCCAGGTCATCGGTGTGACAACCGCCATTATCGAGCGCGCGCAGGGTATAGGTTTCGCTATTCCCTCAACTGTGGCCCGGGCGATAGGCGATCAGATTATTTCCCACGGCAGGCCGCTGCGTTTAGGCGTGCTGGGTGGTTCATTAACGCCTGCGCTGGCCAGAAGTATTCAAACCCAGACTAATTTAAAACTGGCGGTGGAACGGGGAGCCTTTATTACCAGGGTGCTTGCTGACACACCCGCCGCTAGGGCGGGTCTCAATCAGGGGGATATTGTGACTGCGATTGGGGGCGAACAAATAGCCGGCATCAGAGAATTGCGAGATGCGGTGCAGCGGGAGGGTTTTGGCGGCAAACTCACTTTAGAAGTCTACCGGGGCCCGGACAAAAACGAAATTGAGGTACAGCTATAAAGCCATCTTTATTAGGGGGGGAAGAAGCAGACAGCATGGATGAGCTCTGCTTCTTTTTTTTGGTAATTGAATGTGTTATGATATAATTACGTTTGTATATTTTCTAATAAGGGAGCAAGGCGATGTATGCAGTCTGCGCGGACCATGTGGCAATGGCAATCGATGAATTCATAGAAAAATACGCGACCGCCCCCGATTTATATGAACTCGAGCAGATCTCCTTATCTGATTGGGAGGCCCCCGCTCACTGTGCGTATTGTGAGCGGAAACCCAAATACTTAGTTGTTTAGCACCAAAGGCGGGGTTGTTTTGAGGATCAGGATTTTGGCTGTGGGCAAGATCAAAGAACGGTACATAGCTGAAGGAATCGCGGAATACAGTAAAAGGCTGCAGAGATACGGGCGTTTCGAAATTGCGGAGATCAAGGAGCAGCCTTACCGAGAACCGTTGGGGGAAAAAGAGAAAGAACAGGTGTTGGCGGGCGAGGGAAAGCGTATTTTGGCAAGGCTGAACCCCCGGGCCCACATTATTGTTTTAGATCGGCACGGCATCCAATGGGATTCAGAGGAATTGGCGGCTCGGCTGCGGGCTTTAGCGGTCAGTGGTATACACCTGGTCGATTTTGTCATTGGCGGCTCCCATGGCTTATCGCCTCAGGTTATTTCACGGGCTGATTTTGTGTGGTCCTTTTCTGAATTGACCTTCCCCCACCAATTGATGCGCTTAATCTTGACGGAGCAAATTTATCGCGCCCAGACTATCTTGGGCGGAGAAGGCTATCATAAATAGAAAGGTAGGGTGGTGAAATGCGTTGGAATAAAATTTCAACAGCCGTTATTAGGCGCTTGCCCCTTTATTTGCGGATCTTGGATGAATTGGCGGAGGATACGGAGCTGATTTCATCTCAAGAGCTGGCGGACCGGGCGGGGGTGGGCTCGGCCCTGGTTAGAAAGGATTTGGCTTGGTTTGGCGAATTTGGCAAGCAGGGTGTGGGCTATGAGGTTGGTCTGCTCCGCCATGAACTGCGAAAAATTCTCAACTTAGATCAGGAAATACCCATCGCTCTGATCGGTGTGGGCAGCCTGGGCAAGGCCCTAACCCGTTATAACCGGCGTAGGCTGGCAGAAGACGTCGATTTTGGCTTGAAATTGGTTGCCCTGTTTGATAATGATCCGGCGAAAATCGGTACCAATATTGAAGGTATCCCCGTTTACGCGTCGGAAGAGCTGGGCGAACAGGCCGAAAGGCTCCAATTTAAACTGGCTATGCTGGCCGTTCCCGCGGAAAGCGCTCAGCAAGTTGCCAATCAGATTATAAAAGCCGGGATAAAAGGCATCCTAAATTTTGCCCCGGTCAAACTTCAAGTGCCGGAAGAGGTGCAGGTGGCTAATGCAGATGTTTCGCTGGAACTGCAATTTTTAGCCTATTACCTTACACAAAAATAGGGGGACAAACATCATGCAGCAACCAGACTTACTTGTTCTTGGGGGCGGGCCGGCGGGCTATTCGGCCGCCATCCGGGCCAGCCAATTAGGGAAAAAGGTTATTGTGGCCGAAAGATGCGGCGTGGGCGGGGCCTGCCTTAATCGCGGCTGTATTCCGACCAAATCTCTCTTGGAAAGTGCTCGCTTTTACCGAGAACTGGATTTTGCCGCCAAACACGGAGTTTCTTTACAGATAGGCGAGCTTGATTATGGTGCGGTCCTCGCCCAAAAAAATGCCACGGTAACCCGCCTGGTGGAGGGACTCGAATTTTTGCTTAAACGCAGGGAAATTGAGATTGTCCGAGGCGAGGCGCGGTTTTTATCTTCCACCGAAATTAGAGTGGGGGACCGGACTTTTCAACCGGATAAAGTGATTATAGCTACCGGCACAGTACCCATGCAGCTGCCCGGGTTGGAAACGGACGGTGAATTCGTTCTAAACAGCGATCAGCTGCTAGACTTAGCGGCGCTGCCCGAATCACTGTTGATTGTGGGCGGTGGCGTGATCGGCTGCGAGTTCGCCACAATTTTCGCGTCCTTCGGTGTAGAAGTGACGATCGTGGAAATGCAGGAACAAATTTTGCCCCCGGAGGATCAGGAAATCAGCCGCACTTTAGCCCGGGAATTTAAGAAGCGCAAGATTAAGATTCTAACAGGTGCAGCGGTGCAAAAGGTGAATCGTCTGGGGCGGGGGCTGGCAGTGGAAGTGAGCCAAAAAGGGCGCACACGCGCGATTGAGGCTGAGCGGGTGCTGGTATCAATCGGTAGGCGGCCCGTCGTACCCGAGGGTTTCAAGGGCGAACTTGATCGGCGCGGCTGCATCAAGGTTAATCCTTCCTTTCAGACATCCCTTCCCCACATTTATGCCGCGGGCGATATCATTGGCGGGATGCAGCTTGCCCATCTAGCCTTTGAGGAGGGGTGGGCCGCGGCCAATAATGCCTGGAGTGAGCCGGCCCGCAGCGAATGGTTTGTGCCCAGCTGTGTGTATACCCAACCTGAGATAGGCTCGGTCGGTTTAACGGAAGCAGAGGCCAGGAAAAAGTACGGCGATGTGGTGGTGGCCAAATATTCTCTTAAAGGCAACGGCAAAGCGGTTATTCTTGGAGATGACGGGGGATTTTGCAAGGTCATCGCTTCGCCCGACGGTGTAGTCCGGGGTGTGCATCTGATCGGGCCCCAGGCTACAGAATTGATTTCCAATGCTGTTTTGGCCCTGGAAAACGGGCTGACCTTAGCCCAATGGGCCGAAATCATCTACCCCCACCCAACCGTATCGGAGGCGATTAAAGAAACGGTATTAAGCGGATTAGGTACCGGATTACATTCAATATAGATATTTAAGGAGGAACGTGGAATGCTTAGTGACATTGCAATTGCGCAGCAGGCCCGGCTGCGCCCAATTACCGAGTTGGCGGATGAATTATCCTTGGGTCGCGATGAGATTGAATTATACGGAAAGTACAAGGCCAAAGTTGATCTGAGCGTGTTGGAACGACTCAAGGATCGCCCCCAAGGGAAGCTGATTTATACTACGGCTATTACGGCAACCCCCGCGGGTGAAGGCAAAACGTGCACCACAATCGGACTGGCCCAGGCCCTGGGCAAGCTGGACAAGAAAGCAATCGCCTGCATCCGGGAACCGAGTTTAGGGCCCACTTTCGGAATCAAAGGTGGTGCCGCGGGCGGAGGCTATGCTCAGGTTGTACCCATGGAGGATATAAATCTTCATTTTACCGGCGATATTCATGCCGTGAGCACTGCCCATAATCTGCTGGCCGCCCTTTTGGACAATCATATCGCTCAAGGCAACGAATTAAATATCGATCCCAAGCGGATCGTCTTTCGCCGCGTCATGGATATGAACGATCGGCAGCTGCGCAACATCGTAATTGGTTTGGGCGGCCTTGGCGACGGGTATGTTCGTGAGGCGGGTTTTGATATCTCCGTTGCTTCCGAGATAATGGCGATTTTGTGCCTGGCAAGTGATCTGCAGGATTTGAAAGAACGGGTGGGCAAAATCTTGGTTGCCTATACTTATGATCGTAAGCCCGTGTACGCCAGGGATCTAAAAGCCCAGGGCGCCTTGGCGGTGATTATGAAGGATGCCATCAAACCTAATTTAGTACAAACACTGGAAGGGCAACCGGCCTTCGTTCACGGTGGTCCTTTTGCAAATATCGCCCACGGCAATAATAGTATTGTTGCGACCCAGCTTGCTTTGAAACTGGCGGATTACGTTATTACGGAAGGCGGCTTTGCCGCGGATTTAGGCGCCGAAAAATTCTTTAATATTGTCCACGGTTATTCCGGACTAAAACCTGATGTGACCGTTATTGTGGCATCTGTGCGAGCTTTAAACATGCATGGCGGCGTGAGCCGAGAGCAAGTTGCCGAGACTAATCTCGAGGCGTTGGAGGCCGGTTTGGCCAACCTGGATAAACATGTGGAAAATATGAAAAAATTCGGTGTTCCCATCGTCGTGGCGATCAACCAGTTCCCCTCAGATGCGCCGGAGGAATTAGAATTGGTGCAAAAACACTGTGAACGGCTTGGTGTGCGCTGGGCCCTTTCGCAGGTTGTGGCTAAGGGCGGCGAGGGCGGCCTGGATTTTGCCCGCACAATTCTAAATGTGCTGGAAACGGAGGCGGCAAATTTCAAACCTCTGTATGATTGGGAACAGCCCATAAAAGAGAAACTGGAAACGCTGGCCAAAGAAATATACGGGGCAGACGGCGTAGTTTATTCGCCTCAGGCGGAGCGGTCCATCAGGGCCTTATCCAGATTAGGTTATGACAAACTGCCCGTGTGCGTTGCCAAAACACAGCATTCCATTTCAGACAATGCCGCGTTAAAAGGTGTGCCCAAGGGGTGGACCTTGACCATCACCGATGTGAGGCCCTCTTTGGGTGCGGGGTTTTTGGTGTGCCTAGCAGGCGACATTATGACAATGCCGGGACTGCCCGCCAGGCCCGCTGCGGAAAACGTGGATATTGATGCTGAAGGCACAATTACGGGTTTGTTCTAGAGACAAACTGCGGTGGCCCCGGGGATGGATTTTTCCACGGGGCCCTTTAGCCTACCGCGACAAAATTCGGTTGAGTATTTAAGTGACTAATGGTATACTGACGTGGGTGGAAAGTGCTTCTGCACAACGCCGATTTTTTCCCCTGTAGGGTTTCCTATGGGGGAGTTTCTTTAAATCGAGGAGGTTCACGGAATGACCGTTGTGATTCGGCAAAAAAGGCACCTGCAGGCAGCTGTTAAACAGGCCCTACAGGCAGCTTTAGCCAACGGAGAAATAAAACTGGAAGCCATTCCCGAGGTGGCCCTAGAGACGCCTAGGGATTCGGGGCATGGGGATTTTGCTTCTAACATTGCTTTAGTGACCGCCGGGCAAGCAAAAAAGCCTCCCCGGGAGGTTGCAGAAATTATCGTCAGCCACATAGATTCCCCCGAGATAGACCGGGTCGAAGTTGCGGGGCCGGGATTTATAAATTTCTTTTTGAGAAGCGACTGGCTGCACGCGGTGTTGAAAGACATCGAAGAGCAGGGCGAAGATTACGGCAACAGCGAACATGGCGCAGGCGAAAAAATCCTGCTGGAATTTGTCAGTGCCAATCCGGTGGGACCCATGAATGTGGTTAACGCCCGGGCAGCCGCGGTAGGGGATACGCTGGCCCGCCTACTTAGGGCCGCCGGTTATGATGTGGATACTGAGTTTTACGTCAATGATGCGGGCAATCAGGCTCAGATTTTTGCCCGTTCTTTATGGGCCCGCTATCAGCAGCTGACTGAGCCTAAATATCCCTTTCCAGAGGATGGCTACCCCGGTGATTACGTGGGGGAGCTGGCAAAAGTCCTGCGGACAGAAAACCCAACGTTGGCTCAATTGCCGCCGGAAGAACGTTTAGACTTCTGCAAGCGTTGGGGTACGGACAAAATCGTCGAGATGCAAAAAAACGATCTCAAAGCTTATGGAGTTGAGTTTGACCGCTGGTTTAGGGAGCGCGATTTGCATGCGGCCGGGGCCTTGGAAAAAGTCATTGCTGTCTTGGAAGAAAGGGATTTTGTATTCGAAGATGATGATGCGGTTTGGTTCAGATCAACTGAATTTGAAGATGACAAAGATCGGGTAATCATCAAAAGTGACGGTACCTATACTTATGTAACGGCGGATATTGCCTATCACTATGATAAACTGAAGCGGGGCTATAAAAGGTTGATTAATATTTGGGGCCCCGACCACCACGGTTATATTGAACGAATGAAAGCAGCCATTCAGGCGTTGGGCTATAGCCGCGCTACACTGGAAGTTATGATTTTGCAGTATGTCGCCCTGCTCAGAAAGGGGCGTCAGGTGAAGATGTCCAAGCGGGCGGGCGAGTTTATTACCATGGAGGATCTTGTGGGTGAAGTAGGTAAAGATGCGGCGCGGTTCTTCTTTTTACACCGCAGCCCGGAAAGCCATTTAGATTTCGATTTAGATTTGGCCGTTGAGCAGTCCAACGAAAACCCGGTTTTTTACGTCCAGTACGCCCATGCTCGTATTGCCAGCGTTCTGCGGCAGGCGGGGGAAATGGGAATTGAACTTCCCACTGTGGGCCGGGTTTCTTTGCATCTTCTGGATCACGCGGCCGAAACAGCCCTTTTAAAGCAGTTGGCTGCCCTACCCGAGGAGCTTTACACCGCTGCCCTGCAGCGGGAGCCTCATCGGCTGACCCATTATGTGTTGGAATTAGCGGGCTTGTTTCATTCTTTCTACACCCACTGCCACATTTTGGGCGAAAGTGACGAGTTGAGGGATTCTCGTCTCGTTTTGGTGCAGGGGGTACAGACTGTGCTTAGGAAGGTACTCACCATTTTAGGCGTGGATGCCCCTGAGCAGATGTAAAGGATGTGAATGGATAGTGAACTTCAGCCAAAGTTGGCAGGCCTTTGTTCGCTCGCTGCGCCTGGGGTACGAACACTTGGGCAAATTGATGTTAGCCAATCTCCTTTGGTTTAGCTTGGGTTTCGGCCCCTTGATCATTTTGCTTTACCTGCCCTGGCAGGCACCCATTATGCTTATTGCCGCTCTTTTGATCAGCTTGGTGATGTTCGGCGGTGCCTACCCCGCGCTGCACATGCTGATCAATCATATTATGGACAGGCAGGATGTGTCCTGGCGCCTTTTCTGGCAGGGGTTTAAAAAGTTTGCTGTGCGGGGGACAATCCTATTCTTTATCAGGATGCTTGGTTTTTTCATCCTTGGTTTCAATATTTGGGTCACTTTAAATAATCCCAGTACCTTGTTTTTAATTCTATCCGGAGTTTGGCTTTGGGGCATTTTTTATTGGTACGCTATCCAACAGTTTGTCTATCCATTTTTGATCAGGCAGGATATTGGCGTACTGATGACGCTGAAAAGGGCGGTGCTGATTACGCTGGATAATCCGTTGGCCAGCGTGTTCGTGCTCGTGGTCAGCCTTGTTTTTGGTATTGCCAGCGTGTTTTTGGCTATTCCCCTTGTGCTTTTTACTGCCGGGTTTTTGGCTTTTTTACAGAATAATTTTTATGTGGGCATTATGCTTAAATACGACGAACAGGAAGAAGCGGTTGTTGAGCGCGAAGTATGATAGGGAGGGTGGATGGTGAGCAAGTTTGTCTTTGTCACTGGCGGCGTAGTTTCCAGTCTCGGAAAGGGAATTACCGTGGCATCTTTGGGGAGACTGTTGAAAAGTAGGGGGCTGACAGTTAATGTTTTGAAATTGGATCCTTATCTGAACGTGGATCCGGGTACCATGAGTCCTTTTCAGCACGGCGAAGTTTTTGTCACGGAAGACGGCGGTGAAACGGATCTTGATTTAGGTCACTACGAACGGTTTATTGACACCAATTTGACGAAAAAGAGTAATGTAAGCACGGGGCAGATTTATGAAGCTATTATTTCTCAGGAACGGCGCGGTGAATTTTTGGGTGGTACCGTTCAAGTTATTCCCCACGTGACTAACGAGATTAAGAACCGTATTTTAGCGGCTGCCGAAAACGGTGAAATAGATGTGGTTTTGGTGGAAATAGGTGGTACGGTGGGGGATATTGAAAGCTTGCCCTTTTTGGAAGCCATCCGCCAACTGCGCATGGACATCGGTAAAGATTCCTGCCTTTATATTCATGTAACTTTAATTCCCTACATTGCAGCCGCACAGGAGCTGAAAACCAAACCCACCCAGCACAGTGTCAAAGAATTGCGCAGTATTGGGATTCAGCCCGATGTAATAGTTTGCCGCAGTGAGCACGAAGTTACGGACGATTTGCGGGCCAAAATTGCTCTTTTTTGCGACATTGAAGAGGATGCGGTTATTCCTAATGTTGATGCGGAAAGCATTTATGATGTACCCCTTCTTTTTGCCCAATCTCGCCTGGATGAAATCGTCCTGGAAAAGCTGGACATGGAGGTTGGCAGCGCCGATTTAACCGATTGGATCCAACTGGTCAAATCTACTAAAGACTTGTCCCGCCGTGCCACGATCGGCATCGTGGGTAAATATGTAGCGCTGCCCGATTCTTACCTAAGTGTGGTCGAAGCGCTGCGCCACGCGGGGTTCGCGCTTGGATGCGCCATTGATCTGCGTTGGGTTGATGCGGAAAAACTGGAAACGGATGGATACGACTGTCTGGAGAATTTAGACGGGATTATAGTCCCGGGAGGATTCGGGGCGCGCGGTGTGGAAGGAAAGATTCGCGCGGTGCAGTATGCGAGGGAACATGATCTTCCGTTTTTCGGAATCGCCCTGGGCATGCAGTGCGCGGTCGTGGAGTTCGCCCGCAACATGGCTGATCTTCCCGATGCGGGAAGCATCGAATTCGGGGAAAAATCCCGGCCGGTAATTAGTTTTATGCCGGGCCAGCCCGAAATAACCGGTTTGGGCGGTTCTATGCGGCTTGGGACCTTTCCCTGCGTACTGAACGAAGACTCCCGCAGTTATCAGGCCTACCGCCAGGGGGTCGTTTACGAACGGCATCGTCATCGTTATGAGCTGAACAATGGCTATCGAGATTTGTTGGTCAAAGCGGGGCTTCGCTTGGGGGGTCTGTCACCTGACGGTGAATTGGTGGAGATAATTGAATTGGCGGATCATCCCTGGTTTGTGGGCACTCAGTTTCACCCGGAATTCAAGTCCAGGCCCACCAGGCCGCATCCTTTATTTGTAAGCTTTATCAGTGCCATACTTGACCAGAAAGACAGATAACCTTCTTGGAGGTGTTAGTCAATGTTGCGTATGAAAGTAAAAGTAGTCGGCGTAGATCGGGAAACAATGCTTCCGGTTGTTATCTTAACGGACAATGATGAACAGTCTTTTGTTCCGTTGGTTATTGGTCCGGCTGAAGCTAACGCCATCGCCATTGTGATGGAAAACGTTGAAATCAACCGGCCGCTGACGCATGATTTGCTTCTTAATTCCATCCTCGCTTTAGGCGCTAAAGTGGATCGAATCATCCTTACCGATTTAGCCGATGATGTATATTATGCCGAATTGTGCCTGCTGCAGGGCGAAAAGCGCCTGCGGATCGATTGCAGGCCCAGTGATGCCATTGCCCTAGCACTGCGGGCCGGGGCGCCTATCTTTGTTGATGAAAAGGTTATGGCTCATGCAATTTCCGTGCCTAAAGAGGAGGACCCCGAGTTGGAAGAGTTCCGTTCGTTTTTAAAAGATCTTTCGCCCGAGGATTTCCAAAAGGACAATTAGGGCCGGAAAAAATTGCATAGATGTGAATTGCCGGGCGCATACTTCCTGTAGGAGGTATGCGCTGTGTTAATACGTAAGATCGGTACATTTATTGTGATCAGTATCGTTTTGGCCTGTTTTGCGCCGTTGGCCGCCGCCGAGACAAACCGGTGGCAAGCGGTACATGGAAGTGTTCTGCAAATTTTCCCCGAAGCGAATAAGATCATGCTTTGGTCCGATGGAAAGACTTTGATTTTTGTGCTTGAGGCGGATTGCGAAATTCTGCGGCAGGGCTGCCCCGTGGCCTTGGAATCTCTGCGCCCCATAACCTCTACTGATTTCCAAGACGCCCTCTGTTTGATAAATCCTCGGGGCCTGATCGACTGCATCTTTGCCAATTATTTTGTTTGCGAGAAAGGGGGCAATTTGATCAGCCTCGATATATTTGGGAATGTCAAATAAACCTCAAAGGAAAATCCTTCTTGTTGGCGAATAGTTGATCCCGATAGGAGGAATTTTTCGTGATTGTCAACAGCGAGAGGGCCCTAGCCTTGACCTGCCCTGCTTGTCAGGTGGTGCAGGCACATGAGTTTTCCCTTTTCAGGCTTTCTCGGCCGCTGCAGCTGACCTGCGGCTGCGGTTTTTCCCAAGGCCATTTTCGTAAACTAAATAAAAACTATGAGTTGGATGTGCTCGGCATCGACGGCAATCGAATCAGGCTGTTGTTCTCAAAGCGCGAGCTTTTCCATAAACATTTAGTAAATGTTCTATCGCCTAAAAACGGGCAAAAATTGGGTTATTTGGGTTATCCGCAGATCGTGAAAGAAACGGTTTGCTCGGATGCCGTTAGGCATGCGACGGATGCCGTTAGGCATGCGCCGGATGCTGAAAGGCATGCGCCGGATGTGGGCAACTTTTCTAATTCGCAAATAATGCGTGAAGTTTTAGATAGGCTGCAGGATTTAGCGGAGCAACGTAAAATAAGATGCGAGTGCGAACGGCCCAGTGTGGGCCTTGACGTTTACACGGACAGGGTAGAGCTGGTCTGTTCGTTTTGCGGCAGCACCGTTTTGATTGGGGCAAGCATTCGTGAGCATGCAGACCGGTTATCCCGGGTCAGCGAGATAATAATGCAGCCTCGTTCCGCCGGGTATTTGGAGGAATGGCTGAGACCGTTGAACTGACCCGAATTGATGAGGAGGTAGTACTAGTGTTAGTATCAGGCAAGGAACTATTTCAAGCGGCAAAAAAAGGCGGCTATGCGGTTGGAGCATTTAATCTCAATAACATGGAGATCCTCCAAGCAATTATTGAAGCAGCAGAAGAAGAGAATTCCCCTGTTTTCATCCAGGCCAGTCAAGGCGGTATTAAGTATGCGGGGATCGAGTACATAGCCGGTATGGGCAAGGTGGCGGCAGAAAAGGCCAAAGTACCCGTGGCGATCAACCTCGATCACGGCACGAGTTTTACCCAGGTAGTGCAGTGCATCAGACACGGTTTTTCCGCGGTTATGATCGATGCTTCCCAATATCCGTTTGAGGAAAACATCGCCTTAACTAAAAAAGTGGTTGAAATCGCCCAACCCGTTGGTGTATCAACAGAAGGAGAGTTGGGTAAGATTGGCGGAGTCGAAGATGATGTTAGCGTGGAGACCGCCGATGCCACTTTTACTGATCCCAAGGAGGCAGCGGAATTTGTCGAGCGCACGCAGGTCGATGCACTAGCAATTGCCATCGGCACGGCTCATGGTGTTTATAAAGGTGTCCCTAAATTGGACTTTGCCCGCTTAGAAAAAATAGCGGCTACCGTTGATATACCGTTGGTTTTGCACGGTGCATCGGGTGTGAGCGATGAAGATATTCGAGCAGCGGTTGAACGGGGCATCTGCAAAATCAACATTGATACTGAACTAAGAATGGCATTTGCGCAGGCGATTAAGAAAGTTATAGCGGAAAATCCGGCGGAGATTGATCCGCGCAAGATGCTCGGGCCCGCCCGGGAAGCAATGAAACAAGTGGTTAAATACAAGATGCGCCTATTTGGTTCGGCCGGCAAAGCTTGATTTACAGCGGGGGGATTTACTCCCCCCTTTTTTCCAAAGGTGGTGAATGTTTGAATATTGCAGAACTGGAAATGAAGACAGCCGCGGAGTTACAAGATTTAGCCCGTGATCTTGGTGTTTCGGGTTTTACAAGGCTCCGTAAGAAGGATTTAATCATTGAGATTTTAAAGTATGAAACGACTAAAGAAAACCTGTTGTTTATCAGCGGAATCTTAGAAATAACCAACGATGGTTACGGTTTTTTGCGGGTACAAAACTATACGCCCGGCCCGGATGATGTGTATGTTTCTCCTTCGCAAATCAGGCGTTTTTCCATGCGTACGGGGGATGAAATCTTAGGCCAGGTCCGCCCGCCAAAAGAGGGTGAACGCTACTACGCCCTACTGCGAGTGTTGGCCATTAATCTATCTGATCCGGAGCTAGCCTCCAAACGTCCTTGCTTTGATGATCTTACGCCGATTTACCCCAACCAGCGCTTAAATTTAGAAACATCACCCAAGAGTTATTCCATGCGTTTGATGGATCTACTATCTCCTTTAGGTTTCGGCCAAAGGGGTCTCATTGTCTCGCCGCCAAAAGCGGGCAAGACAACTATCTTAAAGATGTTGGCCAACTCGATTGAGGAGAACCATCCCGATATCGAGGTAATTGTACTGCTCATCGATGAGCGTCCGGAAGAAGTTACGGATATGGAGCGTTCGGTGGGCGGAGAGGTGATCAGCTCTACCTTTGATCAGCCCCCTGAAAATCACGTGCGGGTTTCGGATATTGTATTAGCTAGGGCCAAAAGCCTGGTAGAGTCCGGCAAAGATGTGGTGATTTTACTGGACAGCATTACCCGGCTGGCTAGGGCACACAACCTAGTTGTCCCGCCGAGCGGGCGCACCTTATCGGGAGGTGTGGATCCTGCTGCTTTGCACCGCCCAAAAAGATTTTTTGGTGCGGCGCGCAAACTGGAGGAACAGGGAAGTTTGACAATTTTAGCCACATGTTTAGTGGAGACGGGCAGTCGCATGGACGATGTCATTTACGAAGAGTTTAAAGGCACGGGTAATATGGAACTCCACTTAGACAGGAAATTGGCTGAACGCCGCATTTTCCCGGCCATCGACATTTACCGCTCCGGTACTCGCCGCGAAGAGCTGCTGCTGTCTGAAAAAGAATTGGACGGTACCTGGCTTTTGCGCCGGGCAATGGGTACACTTGGGCCCTCCGAAACATTAGATTTGCTCTTGGATCGGGTCACTAACACGAAGAGTAATGCCGAGCTCTTGGAGTTGATTACCACTTCCAGCTTTGCCGAAAATGTAAGGAATAAGTAAAAGGATTTTTTGGATCCGCATCGAATTATAGAGAGTGAGCCATTGTCATTTGCGATTTAGGGGAGGACCTGACATGTGGAGGCGGCTGTTTCGCAGTAAAGCATTTATACTTGTGGCCTTTATGATTGTTTTCAGCTTAGGTGTCCTGGGCCAGATAGATACGCGCATGCATATTGGAGGCAGCGATTGGGATCTGGACAACCTAATTTATATTAATATAGATGATTACTTGGAACCGGCGGTGGAACCTGCAGCGCTTGAACAAACCCCAAAAACCTCTTTGCGGATTGGGCCGGAACAAGGAGATCAGCGGCAGGATGCGGATGTGATGAAGGAAAATCACGAAAATGATGCAGCCTCCGTCGAAACGCCCTTAGCGGTCAAGAGAGACAGTATTGATCCCGCGGGGAATAAAGAGCAGTTAACACCCCCCGAAGCGGTACGGCCTAAAGTGGAAGAGGCAAAGGAAAAGAAGCCGGAAATTTTCGTACATAAAGTTCATGCCGGCGAAACGCTTTGGGATATAGCAAAAGCATACGGAATCACAATAGATGCCATTCTCTCCGCGAATGCCCTCAGGGATCCGAATCGGATAGCGGTGGGGCAAGAATTGCGGATTCTTTCGGTGCAAGGGGTCCTGCATCAGGTGGCCGTTGGTGAAAGCCTTTGGGAAATAGCGGAACGATATGAAGTATCGATAGATGAGATTGTGAAGGCTAATTCAATTCAAGATCCCAATAGACTAAACCCCAATGCGGAGGTTGTCATTCCGGGCGCAACCCGCTTAAAACCCAGGGACGTTTTGGTTGTCAGCGGTCAACTGCAGCGGGCGTTTGATTGGCCCGCGAAGGGTAGAATTTCATCGCCTTTCGGTCCTCGCTGGGGACGCATGCATAATGGCTTAGATATTGCAGTGTCCACCGGGACTCCAATCAAGGCCGCCGCGGACGGCAGGGTCAACTTCGCCGGGTGGAACGGCGGTTACGGAATTTTAGTCATTATCGATCATGGTAATAACGTGGAGACGCGCTATGCCCATAACTCTCGTTTAAACGTAAAGGTGGGGCAGAAGGTGAATCGTGGCGATGTGATCGCCTACAGCGGTAATACGGGTGTTTCCACCGGGCCGCACAGCCACTTTGAAATCAGGCACAGGGGTACACCGGTCAACCCGCAAAGTTATTTGAAATAACAGCGGCCGGTTCTTGCCACGACAGTAAGACTATGTTATAATTGCTTTTGGCTTGGTTAGCACAGATAGTGAGGTGAACGCGGACATGAAAGCTGGAATACATCCGGAATATGGAAAAAGTGTAGTTAGTTGCTCCTGTGGCGAGACCTTTGAAACTAGGTCCACGAAAAAAACAATCAGGGTGGAAGTGTGTTCCAAATGCCACCCCTTCTATACCGGTCAAAGACAGAGTTTAAGCAGTACGGGTGGGCGAGTCGAACGTTTCCTCACCAGGTACAATCTAAAAGAGAAAGCCGAAGAAGGGAAAAAATAGGCTTGTCTTATGCAAAAGCAGGGGCTTCCCTGCTTTTTTTATTGGAGGGATTTTGCATGGGTGTTTTTTTAGCCCCCATGGCGGGTGTCACCGATCTGCCCTTTCGCCTCATTGCCAAAGAATACGGGGCGGATCTAGTTGTTACGGAAATGATTTCGGCCCAGGCCCTAGTTTATTCGAATCGGAAAACGCTGAGAATGCTCGCAATTGAGCCGGCGGAACGCCCCGTATCAGTGCAGTTATTTGGGCACGATCCGCACACTATGGCCCGGGCAGCCGGGCTTGTCTGTGAGTACGCGGGGCCGGACATGATTGATCTCAATTTTGGCTGCCCAACGCCTAAAATAGTGAAAAACGGCGATGGGGCCGCTTTGCTTAAGGATCCCCATTTGCTAGCGGATATCGCTGCTGCGGTCGCTAAAGCGGTATCGGTTCCGGTTACGGCCAAAATCCGCCTAGGTTGGGATGAAAAAAGCATCAACTGCATTGAAGTGGCTCAACGTCTAGCTGATGCGGGCATGCACTGGGTTACGGTACACGGCCGAACCAGGGAGCAGTTTTACGGAGGGGCGGCTGATTGGAATTGGATAGCTAGGGTTAAGGAGGCGGTAGACATCCCCGTAGTGGGCAATGGCGATGTATTTTCCGCTACGGCTGCTGAGCGCCTTCTAAAGCTGACCCAATGCGATCATCTGGCTGTGGGTCGCGGCGCCAGGGGAAACCCGTGGATTTTTCGCCAGATCAAAGCGCGGCTGCGGGAAAACATTTGGCTGCCCGAACCTACCACCGCCGAGCGAGTGGCGCTGGCCCTGCGCCACCTGCGCCTGAAAACGGAGCAGGATGGTGAAGAACGAGCGGTACGGGAGATGCGGCCCCATCTTATGTGGTATCTAAAAGGGGTGCCGGGCTCTAGCCGGCTGCGCCGGGAAATCAATACCGCCTGCTGTGTGCGGGAAGTGGAAAACATTCTAAATTCTCTTGTGGCGCCGACTTAGATCTGCTATAATGTTCATGTGAACATATTGTGCACAACGTGTGAGGTGGGCCATGACAGGTTTTTTCCGGGTTGGCGATAAACTGTTGAATCGAGATAGGCTGGATCGGATTATTGACCGCATTTTTGCTCTGCGCGCATCGGGCTTGGCCCAGCAAGAGGTTGCTCAGAGGGTCGGCTGCGACCGCTCCTTTGTGTCGCGGCTGGAGAGCCTGGCGGAAGTGCGTAAAGGGGGCAGCTTGGCGGTCATTGGTTTTCCCCTGGCAAACAAGGATGAAATATCCGATGTATGCCGTGAACTGGGAGTGGAGTACACGCTTTTAATGACTGACTCCGAGCGTTGGGGAGTGATCCAATCCTTTGATGGGCAGAGCTTGTTAAATTGGCTGATGAAGATTATCGCTGAGATGAACGAATACGATTATGTGATCATGATCGGATCGGATATGCGCATCCGCCTTGCGGAAGCAATTTTGGGGGAAAAAATGTTTGGCGTTGAGATAGGCAGTTCACCGATTACGGAGGACTATCATTTGAACGCAGAAAGGCTCAGAGAGCTCATTATTTCGATTAAAGGGGATTAGATGATGAGGCGCATCGTGAGTGTGAGCATAGGGTCGTCCCATAGAGATAGCAAAGCGGTAGTGACCGTCTGCGGTGAGGATTTTTCCATCGAAAGGATTGGAACGGACGGCGATATCAAAAAGGCAATTGAGATGATCGAGAAGCTGGACGGGCGAGTGGCCGCCTTTGGAATGGGCGGCATTGATCTGTACTTGTGTGCCGGGGAGCGCCGCTTTATCCTGCGGGAAGCAAAAAAGATAGCCCGAGCACCTAAGATTACACCGATAGTTGACGGTTCGGGACTTAAAAACACTCTGGAACGGCGGGCGATCGAAAAGCTGGCTGCGGACCCCGAAATGTTCGCGGGCAAACGAGTGCTGCTCACCTGCGCCGTGGATCGTTTTGGCATGGCACAGGCCCTTGCTAAAACAGGAAGCGAAGTTTTATATGGTGATTTTGTCTTTGCCCTCGGTGCGCCCTTGCCCATTTATAATCTTAGGGCTTTAGAACGCGCTGTGGCTGTTTTCGCCCCCTTGGCTGTGCAGCTCCCTTTTAAATGGCTGTACCCCATCGGCGAAAAACAGAAGGACACACCTAAGAAAAGCAAATATACGAAGTTTTACGAGTGGGCTGACATTATTGCCGGCGATTACCACATGATTCGCAAATATATGCCGGATGATTTATACGGCAAGACTTTAATTACCAATACCATCACTCCGGCTGATATGGAGTTTTTGCGGCAGCGCAGAGTGCGGGAACTCATTACCACAACGCCAAATATTGGGGGGCGTTCCTTCGGCACCAATGTTATGGAGGCTCTGCTGGTCGCGCTGATTAATAAACCCGTGGGTGACATTACTCCCGCCGATTACAATCAAATGCTGGATAAATTGGGATTTGCCCCGAGAAGGGAAATGCTGGGCGCTTAACCGCTCGGTTGGCATATTGCTGAAAAAGGGCTGATCAAGGGGCTTGGAATTCTTGACATCCCTTTTTTTGTTACTTATAATAGATGGAGCATTGAGAAAGATTTGTATAAGTCGTCCGCGGCACTGCCCCGGACAGACACGGTTTGGGCAAATCTTTAGAATTGTAACTAAAGGGGATGAAAACAGATGGCCGATAAAGAGGTGCTGTTAACACCGGAAGGGTTAAAGAAACTAGAATCGGAACTGGAAGTCCTAAAAACTGTGAAAAGGCGCGAGGTCGCGGAGCGGATTCGGACCTCGTTGGAATTTGGGGACATTAGTGAGAATTCCGAATATGACAATGCTAAAAACGAACAGGCTTTCATTGAGGGCCGGATCTTAACACTAGAAAAATTGCTGCGCAATGCCAAACTTATCGAGACTGATGATAACGAAGATGAGGCGATCGTATCGCTCGGCAAGAAAATTACGCTTAAGGATCTGGAAACGACTGAAGTTTTCGAATATCAGTTAGTTGGCTCGGCCGAGGCGAATCCGGCGGAGGCCAAAATTAGTAACGAATCCCCGGTGGGCCAGGCTATTTTAGGCAAAATGCCCGGCACCGTTGTGGAAGTGGAGGTACTAGACGGTACCCTGCGCTACGAGATCATGAAAGTTGCCAGATAAAACAGGGGGTATTATCGTGAGCGAGCAGCCTATTGACTATACAGAAAATAGGGACGAACTAAATGAACTTATGGCGATACGCCGGGATAAGCTGCAAGCCCTGATTAATCAGGGTATTGATCCCTATGGGGAAAAATTTGTACGCACTCATACCGCAGCTGAGATTTTATCGGATTTTGATTCGTTAGAGGGGCAGCAGGCGGTGCTTGCAGGCCGGATTATGTCTATGCGGGGGCATGGTAAAGCCAGCTTCGCCGATCTAATGGATCAAACCGGGCGGATTCAATTGTATTTTAGGGTGAATACGCTTGGTGAAGATAAATATGCCCTACTGCAAAAGATGGATATCGGGGATATCTTAGGTATTACCGGAAAGATATTCAAAACCCGGCGGGGTGAAATAAGCATTGAAGTTCAAGAGGTGAAGTATCTATCCAAATCGCTGCGGCCCCTGCCGGAAAAATGGCACGGCCTCAAGGACGTGGACCTGCGCTATCGCCAGCGTTATGTGGATCTAATCGTCAACCCCGAAGTGCGCCGAGTATTTGAGGTCCGCAGCAAGATCATTCAGAGCCTGCGCAATATTTTGACGGAGAAGGGGTATATGGAGGTGGAAACTCCTATGCTCAATGTTATCGCGGGCGGGGCCAATGCTAGGCCGTTCGAGACTCACCATAACGCTTTAGACATGGATATCTTTTTACGGATTGCCCCCGAATTGTATCTGAAACGCCTCTTAGTGGGCGGGTTCGAAAAGGTATTTGAATTAGGCAAGAATTTTCGTAACGAAGGTATTTCTACCAAGCACAACCCCGAGTATACTTCTTGTGAAATCTATAAGGCATACGGGGACGCCAACGATATGATGGAGCTCACCGAGGAAGTTTTCGCCCATATCGCCAGGGAAATTACGGGCGGCACCACTATCGTCTTTCAGGGGCAAGAAATAGATTTGGCCCCGCCTTGGCCAAGGAAACCCATGTTGGAGGCAATCAAGGAATATTCGGGTGTGGATCTAACCGGGCTTGATGCTGCACAGGCTAGGCAGGCGGCGCGGGAAAAAGGCCTGGGCTTGGACCCTCAAGCGGGATTTGGACATGTGGTAGAGGAATTATTTGACGCCTTCGTTGAGCCTAAATTGATTCAGCCCATCTTTATTACGGATCATCCGGTGGAAGTGAGCCCTTTAGCTAAACGAAAAAGGGACAACCATCAGCTCACCGATCGCTTTGAACCATTTATAGTCACGTGGGAGGTAGCTAACGGTTTTACTGAGCTAAATGACCCCATCGATCAGGAACAGCGTTTTCGCCAGCAGGTGGAACAGCGCGAGCTGGGGGACGAAGAGGCACATATGATGGACGAAGACTACATTCGGGCATTGGAGTACGGCATGCCTCCCGCGGGTGGGCTTGGTTTTGGTATCGATCGTATGGTGATGTTATTCACAGATTCGCCCTCAATCCGTGATGTGCTGTTGTTTCCCCATATGCGGCCGCGGCCCGGGCTTTAACATTAACGCAATCTATTGCGGTTTAAAACCGATGTAAGGCGTTTCCAGGCGGCTGCAAAGCCGCCTGCGTTGATCACGTAGAAAATGGTAGCTCCGGTGCCGACGAAGAATAAAAGGCCCGTTATACTGCGTTTTGCCGCTTTACCCTGTCCCAACTCCGCGGCTTCGGCGCTCGGCCCATAAAAATACAAATCCACTACCTCCGCAAACAAACTGATGCCCCGTTGCGCGGCCGGTCGGCTGTTCGTATGGGCCCCAACCTCCAAGAGCAGGCTTAAGGGTGATAGGTCCTGGTTATAATTGCCCCTGCCAAAGAAGATGCCCTTCACGAGGCCGGGGTAAAGGTCATCAGCTATTTTTTTCAAGGACTGGGCGTATTGGCGGTTGATTCCCAGGTTTTGATTCTGCCTGCCCACAACAAACTGGACGCGGGTCATCCACTCATCATTTAGTTGGACAGCATACGCACCCTGCGGTGCCGCATCACGATGTACATCGAAAATGGCATCGGGTTTTTTTGCTAAGAGCTCTAAGACCGTTTCCCGTGAACGGCGGTATGCACCCCGATCGTGCGGTAAATGGAGGCGCTCAGAATAATCGGCATGGATGCCCATCTTTTCCATGGCTGTGACAAAGGCCCGGCCCACATGATGAATGCCGCCCTTGCCGTTGATACTGTCCGTACCATCCGTGGGAACGTAGCTTTCCGCATTGTGGGTGTGATAGACGGCAATCGTTCCCCTTCGCTTCTGGTCGGCCTTGGCGGCAGTCAGACCAAGAGCTTGGCGTAATTCGGCTAGGGGGACAACCTCTAGTTCGACCTTTTCCACGAATTTGGTTTTGGCGATCCGCCGGTCCTCGTCTACTTCAATTACTTGGTACAGCCCATTTTGTTCAGTTAGGTATTGATCCTCCACATAGACTTGCCTGCCCGTTTCGGTCAGAATCTCTCCTGCGGGGTCCAGGATGGAGTAGTACTGGCCCGCGGGCAGAAATCCGCCCCAGTTTTCTTCCGGGCGGTCAGTCCCACCGGCGGTGGTAGGGAGCAACAGTAGTGAACAAACCAAAAGACCTGCACCCAGCACTATTTTAGCGATTTTATTCAGAATCATCGCCTCCTGTCCGGTTGATTGCACTGTGGTGCAGATACTGTCGTACTTCACCGATTATTTCGGCAATCAAGACTGCTAAAAATGGACTTATGACTGCGCTGGAAAACAAACCTCCGCTGCCGAAAATAATGGGCTGATGAATTTTCTGCGCCCATAACTGCAGCAACGCACCAAGGTCAGCAAGATAGACTCCCAGGATGCCTCCGATGAAAGCACCCCGGCGCGACCGGCCCCACAGATAGGAAAGCAGTCCTGCGAAGATACCTGCGCTGAAAACGGGATCTAGAAGCCCCGGGTCGGGGGGCAGGAGCTTGTCTGTAAGCAGAACGAAAACAGCGGTCGCCAGACTGACCAAGGCAGCTCTTACCCTTTCCTGCGGGGAGGTGGTCGACAGTAGATAGGCCGCAATACCCACCAGTGCCAGCGAACCCAGATTTAGCGCCAGGTGGGGCCCTAAGGGCACAGTAGGGAGAAAATGGCCCGCAACCATTATTCCTATGATAATCAGTGCAGACGCGTCCGTGAGTCTCATGCGATCCAGAATTCTCTGGCCGAGTCCGAGATAAATCAATACGCTGATAATTCCTAAAATGAAAATGCTGGTGAAAAGCTGAATGTGATTCACCTTCCTGTCAACAAGCTAAATTTAGTGTACAAAAAAAGCCCCCGTAATATGCACGGGGGCTTTGGGAATCGAAAACTACTCGCTATAGGGCGGAAATTTGAACAGACCCGAGAGGGTTGCGGCTCTGATTAAAATGGCAATAATCGGGCCTAGAAAGATTCCCAAGAAGCCGAAAAATACGATGCCTCCATAGATTGCGATCAGCATGATTAACGGGTGGATGCCCACCGAGTCACCCATAATTTTGGGTTCGGAGAGCTGACGTACTGAAAATATTACCAGATATAGTATGGTTAGGTAAACTGCCCGATCAAGATCGCCCGTAATTACATTTACCGCTACCCAGGGCGTAAAGATAATGCCGGGCCCCACGACGGGGATATTATCCAAGATACCGATGGCAATAGCGATCAACAGCCAGTACCGCGTGCCAATCAAGAACAAACCGATGCCTGATATGAGCGTGGCGATGATCAGCATCAGAATACGGCCCTTGATGAAACCGAGAAGGTCAGTGGCCACGAGTTTTCTGGTTTCTCCTACTTGCTCTCTTATACGGGGCGGCACAAAGCGCATGAGCGTATCCACGATCAGATCCTTGTCTCGGGCTATGAAAAATGTGGAGACAAGGCTGATCAGGCTGACGAGCACGAAAACGGGCAGGCTGGTGAAGGCCGCTAAGACCCTATTGATTAAATCTTTTGTTCCGGTCTCTAACGTGACCAAAAACTCCTGCACACTGCGTTGGATGTTTAGACTTACGATGGGCGGCAGCGTTTCGTTGAAATGTTGAAACTGCGTCAGCAAATCATTGGTTAAATTGGTAATCATTTCCCGGTATTTGGGCAATAATAAAGCTAGGTCCATTAATTCGGCAACCATTTTACCCACAACTAAAAAGAGGCTGTACCAAGTCAAAAGCCCCACCGCCAGCAGCACTGTTAAAACCGCTAGGCCCCGGGGGAAACGAAGTCTTCGTTCCAGAAAGGAAATCAGAGGTTCCAGTAGGATGGCGAAACCGATACCGATCAAAAACGGCAGTAGGGCGGTTGCCAGCTGTTTGGAAAAGAAGATCAGGATTAGGAGAGCTATAACAATAATAATGATTAGTTTAGGTGTAATCATGTTCCGCAAAGAGCTCACCGGATCGCCTCCCTCCGTTTAACACGGTTTAAGTATATTATGTTCACCCATTATTTGCAAGAACGGGATGTGTGGTTTCCCCTGAATTGACAGAATGTCCCTTTCTTAGTATAATGCAGGATATCACAGAAAAAGAGAGGTGCGGCAATGGTTTGTGAAGCGGTAAAACACAATAATAACGCCAAGCTGTTCTTCTTTTTCTGCCTTGCCTGTGCAATCTCTATTGCGTTTATTCAGGCGGGCGCGGCCTTTCAGATGGAGCAGATTTTGGCACCGGAGGAGGCCGATCCGGAAAAGATCGCTGCCGAAGCGGAGCATGGAGCAAAACCTAAGTACCGCTCTTTTGGTGTCTATCAGGTGCAGCGCGGGGACAGCCTGTACTGGATTGCGGGCAGTTATGGTATTTCCACCGAGGAGCTGTGCAAGCTTAACAATCTCAATTCTGATATAATCGCGGTGGGAAAGCGTCTGATTGTACCCCTGGATCATCTGAAATTATACCCCGCCGGTGTGCGCCTCTCAGGTATGGAGGTGGAATGGTTGGCGCAGATGATTTACGCGGAAGCAAGGGGTGAACCTTATCTAGGCCAGGTGGCTGTGGGTGCGGTCATCATCAACAGGATGCTCAGTTCCCAGTTCCCCGATACGTTACGGGGCGTGCTTTTTCAGTCAAATGCGTTCCAACCTATTCGAAACGGTAGTTTTTATATGACTCCCAATGAGAGTGCTAGGCAGGCAGCCCTAGAAGCGCTCAGCGGTCATGATCCCACGGGCGGCGCTCTTTACTTTTTTAACCCTCGCCAATCCACCGATCGCTTCATGCACAGCCGGCCCGCACAGACAACCATCGGCCAGCATCGGTTTACAAATTAAAGATACTGCCCGTAGGCAGTATCTTTCTTTAAATGGTGCGCCGCGCCTGGTACTACACAACAGCGGCTGTATCTCTGGCGATTACAACCTCTTCGTCCGTTGCCACAACAAAGACTCTAACTTTGGAATCGGGCGTGGAAATGTCTAGATCTTCCCCCCGCCTGGCGTTCAATTCCGGATCAATTTGCAAGCCCAGGTAACCGAGATTGCGGCACACTGCCTCCCGTACCGCCGGGGTGTTTTCACCGATACCCGCCGTGAACACAATGGCATCGACTCCGTTCATGGCGGCGGCGTAGGCACCTACGTATTTTAGGATGCGGTAGGAGAAGAGGTCGAAGGCAATCTTGCTCAACCGATCACCCTCAGCAATGCCCTTCTCAATATCACGCATATCGCTGGCTCCGCCAATACCATAAAGCCCGGAGTGCTTATTCAGCATGGAGTCAATTTCCTGCGGTGTCAGCTGTTCTTTTTTCATAATGTAAAAGATTGCCCCAGGGTCAATGTCTCCGCTTCTGGTGCCCATGACCAAACCTTCCAGGGGTGTAAAGCCCATCGATGTGTCAATGGATTTGCCTTTCTGGACAGCGGCAATGCTGCCCCCATTGCCTAAATGGCAGGTAATAATCTTAAGATCTTTTATGTCTTTATTCATAAGTTCCGCGGTGCGCTGGGAGACGTATTTATGGCTTGTTCCGTGAAAACCGAAGCGCCGAACCTTATGACGCTGGTAGACGGTGTAGGGAATGGCGTATAAAAACCCGTGTGGGGGAATGGTAGAGTGGAATGCTGTATCAAACACCGCCACTTGTGGCGTCTTCGGGATAATCTTTTCAGCAGCGCGGATGCCGATTAAGTTCGCCGGATTATGCAGCGGTGCTAACTCCGCCAAGGATTGCAAAATTTCTTTGGTCCGCTCCGTAATCAACACCGAATCTGAAAAAGATTCACCGCCGTGAACTACGCGGTGGCCGACCGCATCGATTTCATCGACGCTTTTGAGTATTCCGTGTTCGGGATGTGTCAACAGATTAAGGCTTTCCCGAATGGCTACCGTATGCTCTAAGATGGGCATCGTTTTGGAGACCTCTTCTTTACCCGTTGATTGGTGCGTTATTACGGCATTATCCTGTCCAATCCGCTCAATCTTGCCTTCAGCCAGGACACTTTCGTCTTCCATCGCGTATAATTTATATTTCACGGACGAAGAACCGCAGTTCAATACAAAAATTTTCATGCTTCATAAGCCTCCTTCTCTGCGTCTTCCAGTGGGATAAGTGCATCATCTTCTGTGTAAGAGAAAAATCCCAGTCTTGTTTTGACCCCAAGGCGTCTTTGGCGCACATACCGTCTGATCAAGGGGCAGGGGGCGTAGCGGTCGCCGTGTTCTTCCTGCATCTGTTCCATCCAGTTAAGGACCAAATCCAGACCTAGGCGATCGGCCATTTCCAGAGGACCTTGCGTCATACCCCAGCTTTGTTTAAGGATAATCTCCGCGGTGGCGGCATCGCTGATTCCCTCATCAACCATGTAGGCCGCTTCGTTCACTAATGTTACTAAAGCCCGGGGGTTAATTAGGCCGGGGCTTTCGTGGATCTGCAGCACCTTTTTGTCCAAACGGCGGGCAAATTGTTTGGCGATCTCAACAGCTTCTTCCGATGTATAATCGAGTACTACTAATTCCGCGACGGACACATCGGGAACGGGGGGGATAAAATGCAGCCCCACCAGCTGTTCGTTGCGTGTTATACCGCGGGCTAAATCTGAAACGCGCAGGGTGGACGTGGTGGAAATAAAGACAACCTCGGGGCGGCAGAGATGATCAGCTGTGCGCAACAGCTCTTGTTTAGTGTAGAAATGGTCAATTGTTGCTTCTACCAGCAGATCTACGCTGGCCAGTTCTTTCAGGTCCAAGGTGTAGCTAATGCGCCCCAGTATTATCCTTTTTTCCGATTCAGTAATGGCCCATTTGGCCAATTTGCGGTCCAGGCTTTTCTCAATACGCCGAAGGGCATCCTGTCCGCCGGCCCCCTGGGAGAAGAGCACAACATCATATCCTTTGCTGGCGGCGCATTCGGCGATGCCCCGGCCTAAGCGGCCTGCTCCCAGCACAGCTATTTTTCTTATCTCCATACTATACCTCCTATAGATAAATCTTACTAAAAAACGATCCCTGTTGCTAATTCTAACATTACCCACCGTTTCCTGCTTTAGTCCCCCTTTTTAGGTTGCTATTTGGCGTAAGTGTGATAAAATAGCCACAAAATGAAAACGCCGTCCAGTAAACAAAGGGGGCCAACAAAATTGGATTTCAACGAGAAATTTGGGCGCGAAGGCGTGACCTTTGATGATGTGCTGCTAGTGCCGGCTGCGTCGGAAGTACTTCCTTCGGACGTGGACATCTCAACTCGGTTTTCCCGTAACATTCGTCTTAATATACCGCTGGTCAGTGCGGGCATGGATACCGTTACCGAGTATCGTATGGCGATTGCCATGGCCCGCGAGGGGGGACTGGGTGTCATTCACAAAAACCTCTCCGCTTATGAGCAAGCAAGTGAGGTAGATCGGGTCAAGCGCTCCGAGAGCGGAGTGATTGTGAATCCGTTTTATCTTAGTCCCCAGCATCTGGTCAGTGATGCCCTGGTGTTAATGGCCCGTTACCGTATTTCAGGCGTGCCCATCGTGGACAAGGATCGTAGACTCGTGGGTATTTTGACAAATCGTGATTTAGTCTTTGAGGAAAACGTGGAACAGCCAATCGGTAACGTGATGACCAAGGAAAACTTGATCACGGGGCCGGTGAATACTACGCTAGAAGAGGCAAAAGTTATTCTGCATAAGCATCGTATTGAAAAGCTGCCCCTGGTTGATGAAAACTATGTCCTAAAGGGTTTAATTACGATCAAGGACATCGAGAAAGCCCGCCAGTATCCCTATGCTGCCAAGGACGAAAAGGGGCGTCTGCTGGTGGCCGCGGCGGTGGGGGTGGGTCCCGATCGCTTTGAGCGCAGCGGCGTTTTAGTGGACGCCGGCGTGGATGCCTTAGTGATTGATACAGCCCACGGCCATTCCCGCGGGGTTATTGAGGCTCTCAGGGAGCTGCGGGAACGCTTTGGCGAAAAAGTGGACATTATCGCCGGCAATGTGGCCACCGGTGCCGCTGCGGAGGATCTAATCGCGGCGGGGGTCGATGGCATTAAGGTTGGCATTGGGCCCGGTTCCATCTGTACCACGCGGGTGGTAGCAGGTGTGGGGGTACCCCAGTTGACTGCTATTTGGGATTGCGCCAGGGTGGCTAGGCGGCACGGGGTCCCGGTAATTGCGGACGGCGGAGTCCGCTATTCAGGTGATATTGTAAAGGCGCTGGCCGCAGGCGGCCATTGTGTGATGCTGGGCAGCCTTTTGGCGGGAACGGAGGAAAGCCCCGGGGAAATCGAAATCTATCAGGGGCGCAGTTATAAAGTGTACCGTGGTATGGGTTCGCTGGGGGCCATGAGGGCGGGCAGCAAAGACCGTTATTTCCAAAGCGATGCCAATAAGCTGGTGCCGGAAGGTATTGAGGGGCGGGTCCCCTACAAAGGTACTCTTTCCGATTCTGTGTTTCAAATGGTTGGGGGCCTAAGGGCGGGCATGGGTTACTGCGGGGCACCCAATGTTGAGCAGCTTTACGAGCAAAGCCGTTTCATCAGATTGACCGCCGCCGGCTCGCAAGAAAGTCATCCGCATAACGTTCAGATCACTAAGGAAGCCCCTAATTACGGAATATAGGAACAAAGGGGCATAGCAAAAATCCCCCTTCTGCGTACAGGTAATAAGAAGGAGGGGATGACAATCTACGATTATAGATTTGCACGCGATGTTTCCCAAGGCTTGGTTTACAAATATTGGTGGGACATTTTACCCGTAACGATGCAGGCCCAAGTAATGGGTGTGCACAGGCCGTGGGGATACGAACGTTTCGGTAAATAATGTCGACGGGGCGCCGACGGCGCGCCGGTCTTGTTGGGAGAGGTAGCAATGTGTGAACCTGATAGAAGGCGGCTCGGGGTATTCCTAGGCCTGGGGGGTTGGCTGTTTTTACTTCTTTTAACCCGCAGATTGGGGCCTTCGTTGACGGCCCGCTTCGCTCTGCTCGCTGCCCAACAGGCCATGTTTATCGCTATCGGGCTGTTTTGTGTCCGCAGGAAGATCTTGTCCTTTCCCGGGTTGAAAACGTTTGCCAAGGGGATTTTGTCCGGAGTGGGCCTCTATGCGGCAAACGCAGTTTTGGGTTCACTTACACTACAAATTTTCGCACGATTATTGGGTTCCGAAACTACCCTACGGTTGCTGGCAGCGGAACGGGCCGCACTGGAGCCCTTTCTAAATGGCGAAAGCCCGCTATTAGCTGCGGGAATGGGGCTGATGCTGATTGTAGGGGCACCGTTGAGCGAAGAATTGTTTTTTCGGGGCCTTATTCTTGATCAACTGAAAGAGCACGTTGGCGCGGGCCCGGCCATCTTTTTAGCCGCACTGCTCTTTGCGGGCCTCCACTTTTATGTTATCCAGTTTATCCCGGTCTTAGCGGCCGGTATCTTCTTGGGCCTCATGTTCACCCGCGCAGAAAACCTCTTTTTGCCCATAGTTGCCCACGCGGTAACAAACGGACTCGCCTTGGCGGCTTGGTTTGCACTATAGCTTCCAAAATTGGTTAACATCAATTACGAAAACGATTGCTCCGCCCGCTTCAATTTCAATGGGCACGCCAATGGCGGTGGGGAGTTCGGGAGTAACTTGAGGGATAATCTTTTTCCGCGGCGCACAGGTCGTTCGAATTATCTTTAACACATCTTCCAGGCGATCCGCATCTACCCCAATCAGCAGAGTTGTGTTGCCTTGCAGTAAAAATCCGCCCGTACTGGCCAGCTTGGTAGCTTGAAAACCGTTCTCTACCAATGCTTCCATGAGAAAAGCGGCATCATTATCTTCGATTACTGTAATCACCAGTTTCATGTGGACTCCCTCCTTCCCTGTTATTTTAGACAAAGATCGTTATATTCCTTTCCCGGGGTGTGCAACTTTTTTGGTCAGTGTGCTGGCCGGGCCCATTCTGGGAAAAAACCAAATCCAGCAGTCTCTGCTGGATTTGGTTACTGCCTAACCTATTTCCGCGGGCTGCGGTGGGAAGGGGGGCCAAAACGCCCCGGTTTCCGCCATTTCGAACCATTCCGCACAGCCCAATGGCGACACCTGCTCGCAGAGGGGCGGCTCGTTTGAGAATCTTCCCATTACTTCCAGCTGCACCAAGGCGACGGCTTTGACAACGATGTAGACACCCACATCGCATTCAATTACCTCTCCGCTGTCAACTACACGGCAGGCTATGCAGCGAACCAAGGGCAGTATAACGACCTGCATGCCGGGCACGGCACCTGCAAGGCGAAGGCCCCGCCGCCTGAATTGGCCGGCCTGCTGGATGAACTGGGAATTTCCGTTGGAGTCGTATTCGATGTTCAAGGTGAAGGTAACGTCAACATCAATTTCGTTTGTCCCGACCACAAAACCTTCCGCCACAAGATCAGTCACAGCGCAGTCCACAACATTGACTGCAGGCGGGAAACATGGTGGAACAGGAACTCTAAGGGTGATGCAATCCACCATGGAACACTCGTTATAGACTTTGTTGACGTAGATGATCTCCGGCCGGAAGGGTTGGGGCGGATCGGGGTGGCAGCATTGGGGATCCGGGCGACGACGTTGTTCAGGGTTATTCATACAATAATCCTCCTTTCTCTAAACCATACTATGCAGGTAGTGTTCTACGGTGATTCTTGTTGATAAAATGTCTGAATGAACAGGCTCCCGCATAATTTAAGAAGGGGGTGTTCATTGTGTTGATTCATATTCGCCATCCGGAGTATTGGGCCATAGAAATAAAAGGCGAATCCTTGTTAGTCCACCCCGCGCGGGGCCAAAGCAGGTTGCTGTCAGAAGGCATCGTGGATGTGGCTGCGGCCGTGAGCGCCGGCCTGATCCACATCGTGGCGTTTGGTGAAAACAAAGACTATGCTTGGCACTTTTTCGGCCGGGAAAGTTTTAATCGTGACCGTGTCGAGCTCGGACAAGTATACGGCGGTGGGGCCAGGCTTGTTTCGGATGGGGCGGGGATGATCCATTTGCTGTATTTGGCACAGCAGTCAACGGGGCGCGGCACTATATTGAAGCACCGCGTTTTTTCTCAGTCGTGGGCTGAGCCGCTATCAGTATCGCCCAATGTTTCAACTCAGGGTTCTAATTTCAGCGCTGCATGGCACAATGACGGCTATCTGCACATCGTTTATTGCTGCCAGCGGGAACAGCATCTTTATTACCGTGTTTTCAACCCTGAGCAGGGTATCTGGAGCGGCGCCATTCCTTTTTCCCGGGGGCGCTGCAGCTATCCCGTGCTGATTCCCGCGACCGTACTCTATTTATTCTGGCTGGAAGAAGCCGCAAAGATTGGTTTGCAGGTGCGCCAAAAAGAAACGGTCTGGTCTGAAACGATGTTAATTTCGGAGCAAAAGGCGCACGTGAGCGGTGTGGGTTTTGCCTTAAAAGAAGAGGCATGGCGTCTATTTTGGCGGGAAGGCGCTGCATTGTATCGAACCGCCTTTGGCGACTGGGCCGGTCGGGAGCAAGAGGAAGCGGATCAGTATAAATTTGTCTGGGCAGTTGAAGGGGGAGTCATGATTCCCGCCTACAGGGCTGAAATCGCCGCGGACGACGTGGTCGCCGATATGGTTGCCGACACAGCCGACACGGTCGCTGACAGGGTCGCCGACACGGTCGCTGACACAGCCGCCGCGGAGACGGCACGACGTCAAAAGATTGTGCGTAAGCAGGATGAAGAGCGGGAAAAAAAAGAAGCGGAGGCACAGGCCGCCTTTATGCAGCAGTCTTTCCGGGTGCTGCAGGAATGGGAAAGGCTGAGGGAAGAAATTCGCCTCTGGCGCGGTGAAACGCTTGTAGCCGAACCGGTTGATCTGGGACCCATACTTAATAGATGTGAGCGTTTGGAGAGGCGTTATGTCTCTTTAGGGCAGGTGCAAAAACAGCATATGGAACATTCTGCAGCCGAACTGGAAAAAATCAGGCTTGATCTCCAACGGATTCAGCGGCGGCTCCACGATTTTGAGCAGGCGCAAAAGAAACGCAAAACCGGTTTTTGGCATAGATTATTGGAAAAGGATTGACGGGGGGCTTTGTATGGAGGTTATAATTTGTGGGCCCGGGCACTTCAGACTACCATCGTGCGGGGGCTGAAGAAAAAATGTGCCCCTGGCGGAGGCAGTGATTTATCTTAGGAGGGCAGTGCGCCGCCGTGTGGGGACGGGGGTTGTGGTGCGGTTTGTGGCTGTTGACAGCACTGAGGCTCGGCAAAGCCCATGGGGGGCCGAAACCTCACTGCCGCTTGTGGTTATTAACGGAATAGTGTTTTCAAAAGGTGTCTTTTCTTTTGCAGAGATTATCCAAGCGTTACAGACGATGCAGTCCAAAAAGCAATAGGACAATGGCAGAAGTTACCGTTCGGTTCTTCTGCCATTTTTTTGTTACACTGGAATTGAAATACTGCAAAGGAGGAAATAATTGTGAAACGCAGCTTTTTACTTAGCTTTGTCCTCGTACTGTTTTTAGTGTCCTCTGTGGGCGCAAGTTCCTGGAACTGGTGGGCCCCGAGCGCTCCTAGTGGCGCCGGTGATTCGGCTTGGGGTCAAATTCTGTGGCCCGAGCTCAGCCAACCCTCTTGGCCCCCCTCAACTCAACCGCCCGCTCCATCCCCGGGTACTCCGCCCGTAAACCCGGAGGTGCCAACTGAACCCACTCCTCCGCCAAATTCATCGCTGACAGCCGACGAACAGCGGGTATTTACTCAGGTTAATGAGGAGCGGGTCAAGAACGGCCTTAACGCCTTATCTCTTGACACAGGTTTAATCACTTTGGCCAAGATGAAAAGCCGGGATATGGCCGTAAACAACTATTTCGATCACGTTTCCCCCACATACGGTACCGTGTATACAATGCTAAACAGTGCCGGAATCAGCTACTCTCGCGCCGGCGAAAATATTGCGGTAACGGGAAGTATTGCCCGCGTTCATCCTCTTTTTATGGGCAGCCCCGGCCATAGAGTGAACATTCTCCATTCGGGGTATACTCACATAGGCGTCGGTGTGGTTAAGCGCGGAGTTACTTATTATGTCACTCAAATTTTCATCAAAAAGTAGGTTATAAAAAAGGTGCTCCCTTGGGGGGGCACCTTTTTTCGATGTCATTACAAAAAAACAAGGAAAAGCACCTGCATAATACCAATGACCAGCCCCACCACTGCGCCGAAGACCTCAATATACCGCAGTTCATTCTTGGCCACCTTCAAGACCAGTGATTCCAGTTCGACAAGATTGAAGGTGGTAATCTTAGCCTCCACAAGGCTGCCCAGAAGTTTTTGTTCCTGCAGCTCCCGGCCTACCGCATCTCCGAGTTGATTGAAAAGGTTCTCCATTTCCCCGCCGATCATGTCTTCTAGATGGTCTTTAATTTTGTCACCGGCGTAGTTAGCTATGAACCGGGGCAGGATTCTATCGATCTTAGCCGCGATGCTGCCTGTGACCAATTTGGTCACTTTTTGACGTGTTTCCGGTGTGTTGACCGCTTCAATGAGCTCGCCGGTGGGCAGTAGATCCTCATCGAGAACCTCCCCGATACTCCGGGCGATCTCCGCCTGCCGTTTGGGCAGTACACCGAGGAATTCCCAGCCCAGGATTTTGATGGGCCTGCGGGGCCAGAAAAGCATTTTGATGGCAATCACATTCGTACCCCAGCCAATTAGGGCAGCCATAATTGGTAAAGAGATTAATTCCCAGTTCATGATAACGTTCCCCTTCGTCTTTGCAACTCGTCCTTAGTATAACTGAGTGGGGTCAAAAATCAACAAAAATCACCATGTAGGGAAATCATTAAAGGGGTAGGAATTATGTAAAAAATATGTTACAATCGAAAGGTGGAAAAATAAGTCATAATTGGGAGGAGGGCCTTAGGTAGTCGGCAGGAGTGAATAACGGGCAGAATAGACAGAATTATCAAGGAAGATGAACCAGGGACAAGCTTGACTACTGTGGCGGGTGTTTATGGGTAACGAACTCTTTGTTGGTGTTGCGGACAACAACCATTTTTCGACGGCGGTTGTGGGTGATTCGCGGGGCCGAATAATCGCTACCGGCGTGGGCGAGTCGGTAAACTTTTGTTTGTGCGGCGTACCGCGGGCACGAGAGAATCTGAAACGCCTTCTTGCGGATACGGTTGGTTGGCGGGAAAGGCACAACCTTGCTTGCGTGTGTATCACCTTCAAATCGGATTCTATGCATAATAATTTGGAGACATTTGGCCTTGTCCATAATTTTTTCTCCAACACCAGGGTGCGTTTTGAGAAGTTTTCGATCAGCTGTACCATGGGTATTTCGGGGGCGCTGAACAGGATCGTCTTAGTGGGCGGCCGCTCCGGGTTGGTTTTGTTCGAAGATGGCAGTGGGCTGCGTTATTCTCTGCGGCAGAATGGACCCGCTTGGGATTTGCAGACGCGATTTTTAAAAAAGATAAAAGCGGGCCGCCATGTCTGGGCCTATCGCGAGACGCAATTTCTTTTGGAGATGGGCCTGCGGCTGCCCAAACCCGCTCGTCTCGCCTTTATCTGTGATTTTTTGGATAGCCAGGCAAATCGGGGCAACCCGTTAGCTTTGGAGGTCGCGTATGATGTGGCACATGATTTGGTCGAACTATTGGCGCAGGTGATTGGGCGCGTTGAAGCACAGGAATCGGTAATTGGCCTTTACGGCCCGGTTTTGCTGGGGTCAGAGATCGTTTACGAACGGGTCCGTCATTTAATAGCGCTCCTATTTCCTCGGGTTAGGCTTAAGGAGGCGGCCCTAGCACCGGCTAAGGGGGCGTATCTGTCATCGCTGCTCACAAACGGTTCTCCTTTAAGAGCGGAGGTGATCGCAAATTTACTATCCTCCTCCCAAGTGCTGCGGGGCAGAAGACGGCCTGAGTTGGATTGGCGCCGCCGTTTGGGCTATTAGGTGTGGCGGGGGCATGCTTTTGTGTTTTCGCGGGCATTCTAAGTTTAAAATAGCTTGGGAGGCGTGGCGATGTCCTCAACACTCATGGAACAGCTTTCCCAAAAGCAGCTGGCGGAGGAGATCAACCGGTTCATCCGCAGTCGAGATAGTGGTGCGCTCGGTACAAGGGGGCCGGCAGGTCTAAGGGTTAGCCCGGTGAGATATTTTCTGGATGGGGAGTCAAATCTGTTTGTGCAGTCCGAAGGGGGCAGCAAATTTACTAATCTAGAGGCGGATAACAGCGTCTGCCTGCTTATCTCCTCACGGTTCGATGGAGACTGCCGCAAGGTTCACGGTGTGCAGTTTTTCGGTCAGGGCGAAGTATTGGAGCAGGATAATCCGCAATATGCGGCAGCAATTTCTCACAGCCCCTGGCCCGTCAACGAAAATTCTAAACTAATTCGCATTCACTGCAAACATGCCGTTTATGTCGATCGCATTAGGCACAAAAATCTAAAGCAGGAATGGGTACCCCGTTAGCAGAATTGTCTTGGCGGGGGGGGTACATGATGAGAAAGAGACTAATGTTTGTTTTAGTGTTGGCGGTAATCCTTGGGGCGTGTCCGGGTGTTAGAGCAGAGACCCTCTGGGATAGGATGGGAAAGGGCTTTCCCAATCGGGAGCAGGTTTATGAGTATGTTTATGAATTGCGCAGTCCTCAATTGCAGATAGACGTGGCTTTGCCTCAGATTATCGGTGCCGCGGATGCGGCCTGGCAGGGTCGGTTTAATCAGAAATTGCTTGATTTTGCGGAGCAATTCACAGCTGAACTGCGCGAAATTGCCCATCAATCGGAGCAGGCGGGATTTGAGTTTCACGCCCCCTTTGAGGGCATTATCCGGTTCGATCTTAAATTGAACAGCGGCGGCCTGTTGAGCCTGGTGATTCAAACCTATACATACACGGGCGGCGCCCATGGAATGACAGTACGCGATTACATTAATCTTGATCTGACCACCGGAGAACACCTTCGTTTTCGGGATTTTTTTGCAACGGAGGCGGAGTTGGAAAGGGCGGCAGAAATAATTAATGCTAAGGTGGTCGCAGAACCGCAGCGGTTTTTCATCCGGGAATTCACGGCAGATGAGTTCCTGGCGGACCAGGATTTTTATCTAGAATCCGGGCGGGCTGTTATTTGTTTTGGCCTTTATGAGATTGGCCCGTACGTGGCCGGCATTCAGGAGTTTGCGGTATCGGCCCCATAGGGTACTAGTTTCAGCACATCACCGTGTTTGATTGGCGCAGTGAACCCCACTTCTTTTCCGTTGAGAAGGATTGTGCCGCCTTGGCGCAAGAACTCCGCATCCGGTTCGTAGTTTCGAAAAATATCCGTTACAATGTAAGAATTCAAGGCTCCGGCCGGGCTAGGCACATATTTGATTCGGTCCAGGGGCCTTATTTTATAATCAAGAGTGACTGTTTTTCCGTTCACGGTAGGATTGGTGAGTTTGGGAGCCAATTCGAATTCTTCCCCGTTGATCAGCACAGCAATGTTTTCTGATGCTTCTTCTTCCGGCGGGCCCAGGACTTCCCTGAGGCTACAGCCCGGGCGCTCGTATTCCACTTTTGCCCCGTTTCGCAGGTGGGCGCGCAGTGATTGTTCAACTCCGTCAACCAGAATTCTAAGCCGTTCCAGCGCGGTTTTAGGCTCGTTATTAAGATAAAAGCGGATTTCTTGTTCAATGGGGATGCGCAGATATTCAAACAGGCCCGCAAAATCAGTTATGGGCCCCAGAGCGATTTTGTCCCGATCGCGCACAATATAGTCCGGGGGACGGACTTCGCCGTTAACCAGAATCTGCGGTTTGACCTCAATCGCTGATCCGTTCAGAGTGAACCGGAAACTGTGGGCAGAAATATCCGTTAATTCCTCGAGCGTAACGCCGGGCGGCTCCCCCGCTTTACCTCGAAGGACCGTGATCTGATCCCCATCGCGGAGCGGGGTATCTAAACCCGCGGCCTTCCCGTTCTTTAAGATCGCTGCCGGCCTGCCCAAAGTTCCCGGCAGGGGAATGCAGCGACCATTTAGTTCTACCGTATAGGCCCGGCCCGGCCTACCGGCGAATTCTCCGGGAACTATCCCGGCATATAATAAAGAGTCGCCCACAGTTGAAGATGCCATTTTTAAAACCTGCAGCTGCTGTTCGTTGACGCTCACTCGTATGAGCTGCATACCCCGGCCGTCCAGGTGCGTTACGCCTATAGCCATGGGTGTAATCGTCTGAGGCCCATGGAAGTCGGGCACGCCCACGATATTTTCCAAACTGGAGCGGTTGCGCACTCGCACCAAAGTTGAAGGCAGGCTTAGGCTTTGGGCCAGTGTTTCTGCGAGCCCGGGCGTGAGGCTGCCGCCCCCAATTAGGATCACGCCCTTAGGGGCGCCGCCATTTAACTCCAAAATCTTGCGGGCTATCTTGTCCGCTAACACCTGCACATGGGGTTGAATTGTTTCCAGCAGTTGGCGGTAGGATATTGTTAAAGTGTTTCCAAACACATCTTCGCACTCATATGTCCGGTCCGGCCGGAGTTCGGTTTTTACCCGCTCAGCCACTTTTGTATCCAATAAAAATTGTTCCGCGATGCCCGCGGTAATAGCATCGCCCGCGTGAGAGACCATACCGTAATCCTTAATCGTCCCTTCCGCAGAAATAGCCAGATCGGAGGTGCCCGCGCCCACGTCTACCAGGGCAATATTCAGCATGCGCATCGTAGCGGGTACCACTAGGTGCATCGCGGCTATAGGTTCTAAAGTTAGCGAATCCATGCTTAAGCCGGCACTCTCAAGGGCGGTGCTGAGCGAATCAATGACAATACGAGGTAAGAAGGTGGCAATGACCTCCACTTTTCCTTCTCTACCTCGATGATCGATCAAAGAACCGATGGGTTCCCCGTCGAGATAACGTTGGGTGACACTGTAGCCGACACAAAGGTAGCTGTCCATTGCGCCTTTTCCACCGTTAGCGGACAGTTTCTTAACAGCGTTCCACACCGCTTCCAACTCCAGTGATTTGATGCCGGCGGCGGAAAAACGCTGGTTTAAAGCAGACGTGACGGTACTCACACCAATCTCGGTAATCAGAGAACGCCCCGCGGCGGCGACGGCCGCTTTTTCCAAAGTAACGCCCTCAGCCTGCTCCAATTCGTCTTTTATTTTGGCAATCACTCGAGCAACGGCATCGATGCGGTGGATTTGGCCATCCGCCATTGCCCCGGGCAGCTGCCGGTGGGTTGAAGCGTGCATGATTGCAAAACCCTCATCTGTCGGGGACATCAATAGACCGGCAATTTCTCGGGTTCCGATATCAAGAGCAAAAATCCGGGCCGTACTCATTGGCATCACCTCAATATTCATTTCCACATTAAGGGTGCCTGTTCCTGTTTTAATTGCCTAGGCAGGGAAATTTTGCCTTACAGAGAAAAGATCAGTCAGTATAACAAACAAAGGAGCGATAAGGATGGGGCAACTGCCGACGCGGCAAGAAATACCGGAGGAATTGAAATGGAGACTGGAAGATATTTTCGCCACTGACCGGGAATGGGAAACGGAGCTGGCCCAAATCAGGGCGCATAAAGACGAAATTCAAAATTTAAGGGGTACAATTACATCTGCCCAGACTCTGCTGCACGCGCTGCAGGTACGAGACGAGATCACACAGCGGTTAAGCCGTCTCATTTCCTATGCAAACATGAGGCAGGATGAGGATAACACTGAACCGCGCTATCAGGGGTACGCGGATCAGGCCATGCGCATAGCAGTGGAATTCAACAGCGCCGGGGCGTTTTTGCAGCCGGAGATCTTGGCACTGGACCCCCGGGATGTCGTACGCTGGATTGATCAGCTTCCGGAACTGGAAGTATACCGGCATCATTTAGACAATATCTTGCGTATGAAACCGCACACTCTCCCGGCGGAACAGGAAGAACTATTAGCCGCGGCGGGTGAACTTGCGCAGGCCCCGGGTAATATCTTTCAGATGTTCAACAATGCGGATTTGAAATTTCCCCGGGTTAAGAACGATGAAGGCCAATTGGTTGAATTGACCCATGGCCGCTATATCCAACTTTTAGAATCGCGCCATCAGGAAGTGCGCCGAGATGTCTTTGAGGCTATGTACACCACCTACCGCGGATGGAAAAACACTTTAGGGGCTACCTATTTGGCCGCGGTAAAAAAACAGCTTTACTTTTCCCGGGCGCGCAAATACCCTTCTTCTCTAGAGGCGGCTTTGCACGCGGACAATGTAAAACCCGAGGTCTATACCAACCTAGTTGATTCGATCAACGAGCATCTGCCCCTACTCCATCGTTACGTGCGTTTGAGGAAAAAGCTGCTCAAGCTGGATGAGCTGCATATGTATGATTTATATGTGCCCATGGTGGCGGACGAGCAAGTGGAATTTGACATACCACAAGCTGTGGAAACGGTACAAAAAGGATTGCGCCCGTTAGGCGATGAGTATCTGAGCGATTTGAACAAAAGTTTTAATCAGGGTTGGATTGATTGGATGGAAAATCGGGGCAAGACGAGCGGCGCCTACTCTTCGGGTACCTATGGTGTACACCCCTATGTTCTTTTGAATTACCAAAAAACATTGGATAATGTGTTCACCCTTGCCCATGAGCTGGGCCATGCAATGCACAGCTATTATTCAAACCGGAATCAGGAGTTCATAAACGCTCGGTACACGATTTTCGTTGCTGAAGTGGCATCCACCGTTAATGAGGCCTTGCTAATTGACGATCTGCTGAAAAAAACGGAGGCTCCCAGGCAGCGAGCGTATCTGCTCAATCATTATCTAGAACAATTTAGGGGGACGGTGTTCAGGCAGACGATGTTTGCGGAATTTGAGATGATCGTCCATGACAAAATAGGCCGGGGCGAATCTATGACAGCGGATCAACTGAGTGAGGTTTATTACGATTTAAACAAAAAATATTTCGGTGATGATTTGGTTGTAGACGAACTGATTGCCATGGAATGGGCCCGCATTCCCCATTTTTATAGGCCTTTTTATGTTTACAAGTATGCGACCGGATTTTCTGCCGCGGTTTCTTTGGCAGAGCAGATCCTAGAGCAGGGAAGGCCGGCTGTGGATAAGTACCTCAGTTTCCTGGGCGCCGGGGGTTCCGCTTATCCCCTGCAGCTTCTGCAGGCCGCCGGTGTTGACATGAGTGAACCTAAACCCATTGTCCAGGCCATGCAAGTATTTGAAGAATTGCTGGACGAACTGGAAAAAATATCAGAAAGCGATTTCTAGGCCCAGGCACTGCAGTGCGCCGTCCGGGGAAGAGGAGTAATTGAATTTAGCGGTACCGCCCCAGGAGGCGATGTGGTGCATTTGATAGGTTAAAAGGGGATTTTTCCCGTATTTTAGATGGGCTCCCAGGGCCCATCTTTCGTTTACGGCAAAAAGGGCGCCAACGTTAAGATGATTTGCCCCACCTTGACGCGTGATCGAGTACTGGATTAAAAGGGGATCGGACAAAACCTCTACCCCCCCGTCAACTTGAATTTGCCGCTGCCGGGGATCGCACTTGATTTCCAGTTTGCCCGTTACCCCCCGCTGAAAGGGATGCCGCCAGCACAGCTTCAGGCTGGGAAAAAACAGCTGAAGATCCTGCCCTTCTAAGCCGGTCATGATCTGCAGGGGCAGAATTATCCCGCCGGTGAGTTTCGCAGAAAACGACCGGCTGCAGTTGAGTGCGCCGGCATAAATCTTGTGGGCATGGTAGGGCGAGCTCCAGACTTCAAATTGGCAGGCCCATGACCACCCTTGGCAGGGACGCACGGCTAGGGACAGGAATATAATGAGCAATAGCGAACATACGAGTAATCTTTTCATCGGGACCGGCATTATCTTCCTCCTTGGCATTAATAAACAGACTGCTGCAGTAAGTCGAGACGTCCGGCGGTGCGCCGCACAAGTTCATCAACTGCGGGCAGCGCCGGAAGGGAAGGGAAATGAAGAACATAGCCGCTGAATTCCCTCCTAAACTGTCGGGGGTCGATCGCTTGCACACCCCAACCGGGATCAGCCACTACAAGCCATCCTTCGGTAAGTCCCAACAATACTAGGTAGTGCCCTTCGGCGCGGCCGCTGTGGGCAATCAAGGGGCGGCCGGGGGAATGCTCCAAAAAATATTGCACATCGTCCCAATCCAGGCCATAGGCATTTACAGCTAAACCGTGATCTTGTAGATAGCGGGAGAGTTCAATCAGCGCAGCGCCATGATCGGCCCGGTTTTGCGGCCAAGGCAGCACATCCCTGCCCGCTAGAAGAAGTACAGTCGCCGCCGCTGCGGGGCCGCAATCCCAGTCCGTTTTTTGGGCGGGCAGGCCCTGAAACTTGGTGGCCTGATAAGGCTGCAGTGATCCGAATAGATGCAGAAATAGAATCAACCAGATGGAAATCACCCCTTCGGCTTCAGTTTAGCGGCAAGGAGGCAGAATGTCAAGAATAATCAGATAATTATAAACGGCCGGGGGCGAAAATTAGCTTGAACGATTGGGTTATTTGTCCACCCACTAGATTTAGCCCACCTCGGGGACGGATGCCCTGATCCCCACGGAGTCCAGCGTTTCCCGCACCCGTTTTTCGTCAAAACCCACACGCCCCGCCCGCCAGCAGCACAAAGCGGGCACGTCTCGGCGGATGGTGGCCAGGCGTCGATAAAGTAAGGCGTCCTGCTGCCTATTGGCCAAATTTTCGCCCGCCTTGCCCGGGAGCAGATGGACATTTGACAAGATGTTTTCCAGCGAACCGTAGGCAGTCAGCCAGCGAACGGCTGTTTTGGGTCCCACTAAAGGAATGCCGGGTATATTGTCGCTAGCATCGCCCATGAGGGCTTTGAGTTCGGGGATCTGTTCGGGAGGCACCCCCATTTCATAAGTAACCAGCTCCGGCGTGAATACTTTATTGGCGCGGTTATTGGGCGACACAACCGTTACATCCTCAGTTACAAGCTGTAATGTGTCTTTATCGCTGCTGACGATGTAACAATGCACACCGTGGGGTACTCGTGCACTGATTGTACCGATCACATCATCCGCTTCGTAACCCGCTACCCTAACTAGCGGCGCTTCCAGGCTGTGTATTATTTCAGCGATTAAGGGTAACTGTCCGCGAAGTTCATCGGGCATGGGAGGTCTTTGCGCTTTATATTCAGAATAGAGTAGGTGGCGAAAAGTGGGGTCAGGATGATCCGAGGCAATGATTAAAAAAGATGGCCGAAACTGATCCAGCAGGGAAGAGACCATATTGTAGAAACCCAGTACCGCATTGATCGCTTGCCCGTCCTGTCGCCTAATTGTGGTGGGCAACCCAAAATAAGCACGGTAAACGAGGGAAAGGCAGTCCAGGATAAGACAGGTTTCGGGCAAAATTATTCTCCTTTAGATACCATTTAGCTTATAGTATATCATAGTTTACCGGTTGGAAAAAGAAAGGGGTTTGCTTGTGACTACTGCTATTGAAAAAGCTCTGCGCCTGAAAAATGCGGCGGTCGTGGGACTAAGCAGGGATCCTGCCAAGGCGGCTCATAGTGTGCCGCGCTACCTTCAGCAGCACGGCTATCGGATTATACCGGTCAATCCGTTTGCCCGGGAATTACTGGGGGAGCGTGCCTATGCAAAGGTGAGCGAAATAGGGGAACGAGTTGATTTGGTGATCGTCTTTAGGCCTTCCTCGGAGGTGCCCCCCGTCGTGGAGGATGCGCTAACGCGACAGGATGTGCAGGCAATCTGGCTTCAGGAGGGAATCACAAACGAAGAGGCACAGAACCTTACTGAAGGCCGCGGCCTGATCTACGTTGAGGATAAATGCGCCTTTAAGGAACATCGCAGGCTAAAAAGGGAGCATAAACTGTGATGAGAAAGACAGTGGGCCCGGCCTGCATTTTCCTTCTTTGTCTCGCCTTTAGTTTTGCGGCCGCGGCGGTGGCAGGGGAGATTGCCGCGGGATGCAGCGACCCTTTACCGCTTCCCGCCGATAAAGTAATGCGTATATCCGAGGCCTGGGTGGAATTTGAACATCATGGTTCGCTGCCCATCGCAGAGGAGACGCGGTCCTACCATCACTGGGAGCAACTGGTCTTCGAGGTACCTTTGGCGGCGGTTTTAGTTGGTTTTGAAGAGGTGGTCGCTACTGTTCAAAACGGTGAGATTATTAGATTTGATGTGTATGATCCCCTCTACATTCGCACTATGCGTGTGGCGGTTAGCAGGGAAGATTTCGCCGGGATTGAACACACAGAATTGCGTTTTGCCCCCACATCTAAAATCTATGTGGAAGAAACGGGAACGGGGCGCGGTTTTGTGGCGGAGGCGGGTGAGGAAATCACCGCCTTTGCCCAAGGCGGAAAGCTGTTCTTTAAAGATGGGGCGAAAACCCTTTGGGAGTTTGATCGCCGGCTTTATCTCTGGGCTGACCAGGAGGGCATGATTCAAATTAAATCCTTTCAGCGGGGGACTACCGCCAAATTTTATCCCCGTTATCGGGGCCGCTTTGAGCTCACTGCAGCGGGGGCGGACACTTTTTTGGCTATAAATGAGGTTGATTTGGAAGAATACCTATATCAGGTGGTTCCAAGCGAGATGGTGATCAGTTGGCCTTTGGAGGCGCTAAAAGCCCAGGCTGTTGCATCTAGGACCTATGCGGTGGCCCAGGTCATTTATTCACGCCGGGGGCATCTTGGTTTTCATGTCAGTGACAGCACCAGTTCTCAAGTTTACAATAATCAGCCTGAGGCGGATAGCGCGACCCGGGCTATTTTAGAAACGTCGGGTGAAATTTTGGCTAAGCCTGACGGCACAATCGGCTCCACTTATTTTTATTCCACCTCGCCCCGGGGCGTTATGAACAGCAAACAGGCTTGGAGTGATCGGACCGGGCTTGATCTAGAAGGCAATTCGCCCTGGTATCGCTGGCAGTGTTACTTCAGCGCAGAAGAATTGGCCGCCCTGCTGCATCCGTGGCTGCAACTGCCCCCGGGGACCTTGCAGCAAGTGGAGGTGGGAGAACGTGATGAACTGGGCCGAGTAGTAAACTTGACTGTGCAGAGCACCGCTGGCACGGCTTCGATTTTAGGGGAGTTGAATATCCGCAGTGCGCTGCGGCCCAGCCGTTTGCAGAGAGTCAGCGATAGCCTTAATCAATTAGCGCTGCTGCCCAGCGCCATGTTCATGATTGAACCCCGGCGAGATGCGCAGGGCAATCTTGTGGGCGCGGCATTTTTCGGGGGCGGAAGCGGCCATGGCCTGGGCATGAGCCAGTGGGGGGCGAAGGGTATGGCCGAGGCAGGATATGATTATCTCAGCATTCTCAGCACTTATTATTCCGACATGCATTTAATTACCCATGCGGAGCAATTGAGGTATTAAGATATGGAAAAAGCAAAAAAATCAGTCTGGAAAATACCCTGGAAAGGGATCTTAGTTGCCCTGGGCAGTGGGGCGCTTGCCCTATTTTTTGTCTTCAATAAGGTGGCCCGGCCCGGGGAAATACTCAGGGAATTAAGGGTTTATCCCCTGGCATATTTTTTCACCGCCCTTTTCTTTGTTCTAGCCGCCTGGATCGTTGATGGACAGCGCATCGGCATCTTGATACGCTCCCTAGGCCACCGCATACCGTGGTGGCAGTTGGCGATTACTTTGGGTGCGGCCAATTTTTTGACGTTGGTGACGCCTTTTGCCGGGGGCGGCGGTGCTTTGATCATCTATTTTTTGTATCGGCGGGGTTTTACAGTACCCAGCGCCAGCGCCGTGGTTGTCGCGGGCGGCATGGCGGGCCAGCTCAGCCTGGCGGCCTTAAGCCTAGTACTATTTTCCTTCGTTACTAACGTGCCGCCAAACCTGGCCAAGTTTTTTTTCTATATAAAGGTTGGGGCGTTCGGCTATATTTTGATTCTCATTGCCCTAATACTCTTAATTACAAGAAATGACAGGTTCTTTCGGTGGTTTTTTCAAAAATGGGGCAACAAGTCCAGATCGGCCCAGTGGCTGGAGGAGTTTCGTTCCGTTTACACACTGCTTGTCAGTGAAAAACGCCTCCACTACACTGCCTGCTTGGGGATGGCTCTAGGCTATTATGGTGTTTATTATCTGGGCGGCTTCGTGCTGCTCAGTGGTTTTAACGTTTACCATCCCTGGTTGCGGTATGCAATTTCAGTATCCTTTGGCATCGCCCCCGTTTTTTCACCCCTTCCGGGCGGCGCGGGGCTTTCGGAGGGCATTGCTTACTTGGTACTCAATGATCTGCCTCGTGATGCCTTGGCAACCTTTATCGTCCTATGGCGTACGGTAGTTTTCTATGTTCCAATTCTATTGGGCGGCGGTATTTTTTCGTTTCTCGCCGTTCGCTGGGCAACACGCGGTTCGCCTCGTCGCGATGAGCGTGTAATATTACCTGAGGAAAAGGATCATAATAGGTAATATAACTTGCAGAGGGAGATGGCCATGGGTTACCAAGAACAGCTCCGGGAGGCCCGGGAGATTTTACAGAAAGAGATCAAGGAATTGCATGATAATTTGGCTTCAAAAGAGTTCGCGCTGCGTAAGATTGACGGGATTCTAAAGGGTTCCGGTTCGGGACGCGGCAGAAGGCCTTCTTTGACGAGCCAGATTGTGGAAGCCCTTTATTCTCTATCTAAGGAACACGAACGGGGGGTTCCGGCCAAGGCGGTGATAGAGGAATTCGCGGGCCGGCGGCAGGATGTGAACCCTTCTACGATTCGTTCCACTTTGTATCAGGTGACACGTAAATTGCGACCGACCGAAATCGCGGTGGGTGAAGGGATCAAACAGGTGCGCGTTCTAAAAGACGGCCCATTATACGATGTGGAACTGGTCAGCGCTCAACAGGCGGAAGGGCAGCCTCGGTCCTGAACAAGCCCGCGAGTTCGTCGAGATCACGGGTGAACCTGGCGGGCGGAAGCGATTGCATAAACTGGCGGCCGTAACCGCTGGTCAAAATGCGTTCGTCCAAAATCACCACACCCCCCACATCCCGCTTAGTGCGGATCAGCCGGCCGAAGCCCTGTTTAAGGCGTAGAATGGCCTGGGGGATGCTGTAGTCGAAAAAAGAATTGCCCCCTGCCGCTTCGATCGCCTTCAGCCTCGCCGCGGTAACGGGGCGATCGGGTACCGTAAAAGGCAGGCGAGTGATGACCACCGCTTTAAGGGCGCTGCCGGGCAGGTCAATTCCTTCCCAAAAACTGTTTGTGCCAAAGAGCAGGGAGTGGGGTTCTTCCTGAAAATATTGTATTAGGCTCAGGCGGGGTCCGTCCCCCTGTTTAAACAAGGCGTAGCCCTCTTCTTCCAATTTGGGAGTAATGGCCTGCGCCACTTCGTTCATGAGGCTATAGCTTGTGAATAGGGCTAACACGCCCCCTTTAGTGTTGGCCGCGGTGCGCAGGATCAGATAGGCAACGTAGTGGGCGTAGCGGGGGTGGTTGGGGCTTTTTGCCTCTCGCGGCACACACAACAGCGCCTGCTGATCAAAGGCGAAGGGCGAGCCTAGAATCAGGCCTGTGGCTTCCTGCAGGCCCAGTTGGTTCTGGATGTAATCAAATGAGGCATTGGTGCTTAGGGTGGCGGAAGTCAATATCACGGTTGAAACCTGCTCAAACAAGGCTTGGCGCAGCAGCCGATTGACTGTGGTAGGTGCCGCAACCAAAGAGGCCTCGCCGTTTTGCAGCTCGGCCCAGTAAACGTAACTGTCATCCTCCCCGAGAAGAATCAGCTCCAAGGCGCTCTGCAATTCGGCTGTATACTCCGCAAAGCGTTCCAACAAGCCCGAAAGTTCCCCTTCTTCCACGTTACACTCCTGCAGTGCTTTTTCTACATCCCGCAGATGTTTGGGCAGGCTCGTTTGGGTGAAATGGGCCCGATTATCAGCCTCAATGGGGAAAGTGTAGCCCGTTATCAAAGGCTCTATTTGGGCAAAGTATTGTCCCGCTTCTTTGATCGTTTCTTCTAGGATTAATTGTAGATCCTGCACCACGTATTCGGGCACTGTACCGCGTAAGGAGGCTAAAAGCTGGATACCGACGCGATAATAGGCCAAAAAGCCCTCCCGGTTCAGCCTATGGCTGAAGGAATTAGTGGCCACCTCATCTAAGTTATGTGCTTCGTCAATGACAACCCCATCATAGTTGGGCAGCACGCGCCCCTCGGTACGCACGTCCGCCAACAGCATGGCCTGATTGGTAATGATCAGCTCCGCGTCCGCAAGGCGGTGGCGTAAACTCCAATAAAAACAATCACCAAAATAAGGGCACAGCTCTTCAGGGCAGTTATCCCTTTCACAGCGAATTTCGGACCAAACGTCCCAGGCAATCTTTATGGGGGACTCACTGTAATCGCCGGTGTCGGTGGCCTGTACCCATTCATCCAACACTTTAAATTCCGGGACAAGCCCCAATTGATTACCGCTATTTTGGCGAAATTCATGCCAGCGCCGCCGGCAGAGGTAATTGCTGCGCCCTTTGAATATTTCCGCTCGAAAATCCAAGGGAAGTACCCGCCGTAAGAATGGAATGTCTTTTTCAAAGAGCTGTTCCTGCAGGGTAATGGTGTGTGTGGCCACAACAGCCCTTTTGTTTTCCTGTACTGTGTGGTAGATTAAGGGTAAAAGGTAAGCGAGGCTTTTGCCTACCCCGGTACCTGCTTCGATAATTCCGTGCTGTTGCGTTTTTAGGGCCGCGTAGATATGATCCGCCATTTTGATCTGTTCGGGCCGATATTCATAGGTTGCTAATTCCTGTGCCAACAGCCCCGCAGGGCCCAGCAGCCTTTTCGAGTCAAAAGCCACGATCTCACCGCCTCATTTTGATTATATCACAGGGTTAGAGAAAAATAGCCGGTATGCTGAATTTAAACCGAGAAAGCGAGTGATGGCGGCGCACGTACCGGGATTGGAGTATCAAACCCCGAGCAGGGCAGGGATTGGGGAAGGGAAGTTGAACTAAAGCAGAAGCAATGGAAGGTGAAAAGGATGCACAGAGAACAACTGCAGCGGCTTAGGAAAAACATAAACCGAGTAATAGTAGGCAAGGAAGAAGTGACAGAACTTCTTTTGACCGCACTTTTGGCTCCCGGGAACTGTTTGATCGATGATGTGCCCGGCGTGGGCAAGACGAAATTGGCCAACGCCTTGGCTCGCTCATTGGGTATTGATTTTAAACGGATTCAGTTTACGCCCGATCTGCAGCCCGCTGACATCACCGGAATATATTTTTACAATCAAAAAGAGGGTGAGTTTCAGTTCCGGCCCGGGCCCGTGTTTACCAATATTCTTTTGGCGGATGAGATCAACAGGGCGGTGCCCCGCACCCAATCCAGCCTTTTAGAGGCCATGGAGGAACAGCAGGTAAGCATCGAGGGGACAATTTTCCCCCTTGCCGCCCCGTTTATGGTGATCGCTACCCAAAACCCATTAGAACTGGAAGGGACTTTTCCGCTGCCGGAGGCGCAGTTGGATCGTTTTTTGCTCAAGATTGAAATGGGTTATCCCTCCTTGGAGCAGGAAGCGCAGATTTTGGCCCGTTTTAAAGAGGCCGATCCTTTGGAAACGCTAGAACCTGTCTTGGACGAAAAAGCTATTTTACAGCTGCGTGAGGCAGTCAAACAAGTCCGCCTCAGTCCGGATTTAATGGATTATATCGCGCGCCTATCCCAAGCGACCCGCGAAAGTTCGGATATACGCCTGGGCCTCAGCCCCCGCGGATCTTTGGCCTTAATGCGCTCCGCGCTGGCCTACGCTTATCTACAGGGTCGCGCTTATGTTCTGCCCGATGATTTAAAATATCTGTTCCCCTATGTGGCTAGCCACCGTCTCATTTTGGAGTATGAAAGCGAGTATGCGGAAGACAGCAAGCCGGAGTTGATCCGCAATATTTTGGCGCAGGTGCCTGTCCCGGTGGAGGATGTGCTGCATGGCTAATAGATTTAAAAGGGGGCTTCTGCTTTTGAGTTTTGGCTTTTTGGCCCTTTTTGCCGGACTGCGGGGTTATACATCCGTATTCATAGGATCCTTACTTGTTCTTGTGGCCATGGGCCTGGCATATTTGTGGAATCGCTGCGTTTTTACCCGATTATCCTTTAACCGCACTCTCAATCGCACACAGGTGGAATTTGAGGGTACAATAAATATGCAGCTCACCGCAACCAATCGAAAAATTCTGCCGCTGTTTGGGTTAAGGGTAGAGGACACCATCTCGCATGGGCTGAAACTGGCCGATTCGGATAAACTTGTGGAAGTGAAGGACGGCGCCTATAATATTTTTCGCGATCATCTTCATATAAACTGGTACGAGAGGCGCAGGCGCGTCTATGAACTTATTCCTGAGCAGCGCGGCCGCTTTGAATTTGGTGGGGGTAGTGCGAATTATGCCGACCCTTTCGGTTTTTTTCAAAACCGAAAGGAGCAGATCTTTGCCCCCGCCAGGTTGATCGTTTTCCCCAAGGTGGTGCCTGTTAAAGGAATTGAGGCCCTTGATACTTATTTATTCGGCTCTCGGCCCCGTGAGGGTTGGATTTTTGTTGATCCCCTCAATCGGGTAGGCACCAGGCCCTATGAAAGCACTGATTCGGCTCGCTTGATAAACTGGAAGGCTACTGCCAGGCATGTGCAGGTACAGGTTAACGTGGAGAAACCCTCCTTTGATCAACAGATATTCATTCTGCTGGAGCAGCCCCCCCAGGTGAAGTGGTGGAGCCCCGCAACTGCCAACAATCTGGAAGTGGCTATTATGGCCGCGGCCTCGTTAATCCACAGCTACACGCAGGAAGGCTATCAGATCCAATTTGCCAGTAATTTGATTTCCAAGGTGCACCGCCTAAACCGGAGGCCTTCGCCGGTGGTTCGCGGCCGGGCACAGCGTTCCAAATTGCTCAGCGGCCTTGCACTGCTGCAGAATTTTAGTGTAGAACCCGGTGCAAAAATGTTGGCCCGGCTGCAGCCGGTGCTGAAACCGGGAGCGACGGTGGTGGTTATTTCCACTGCCCCGGGACATCTGGAAAAAGCATTCAGCCAAGCGATCCGCAAAATGATGCGCCGTTCACGGGTGGCAGTTGTTCGAGTGCAGCCGGACTGTTCAACTCTGCCGCGGGAAGCAGGACTAAAGGAATGGCGGATAGAAGGGGGGAGGCAGTGGCATGAAATTGCCGCGTTGGAATTATCTTAGGGATTATTTCTTGATTTTGCTGCAGGGTGTGCTGCTTGCCGTTTTTGCTTACCCCTGGCTGCAGCTGGCCGCGGCGTACTGGGGCTTTAAACTAAGCAGTGTTTTGCTCTGGGTGTTCGTCACCGCGGTAGTCAGCATGGCAGTGGTGGAGCATGGCGCCGGGCGCGGCAGGCGCGGCCTTGTGTATTTGGCTGTCTGCCTATCTCTAATGCTTATTTTGGCTCTTCTATGGGGCCTGCCCTTAGTCTTAGTGATACCCCTGGCTTTGATGCTTCTTTATGCAGGTGCAAGATTTAACGGATATGCTGCCGATAAAAGCTTTACCTTTGACTGGGGCTGGAGCACATTACTACTACTTATTGCCCTACTCTTGGAGGAGCGCCTAGAATACAATTTGGGTTTTCCTTTGGTTTTTCTCTACGTCGTGCTGGGCATTGCGGCCATTATTCTTTGGAATGCGAAGACGCTGGAGGATAGGGGCTTATCTCCCGGCTATGGGGGTCTAAGTCGGTTTATTCCTTTGTTTGTCTTGGGAGCAACGGTTGTTTCCGGCCTGCTGGGCCTAGCCTTATCCCCTTCGCTGCTGCGGCAGGGAATCAATTTTTTGCGGCTTGTCTACCACGGGTTGGTGGAAGTTCTATTCTTTTTGTTTGTTAAGCCCTTTGCCTGGCTTATGTCGCCCTTGTTCCGCTGGGCTGAACGGCAGGAATTTTCACGGCCCATGTCTCCTTTAGAGGAGTTTGCCTCTGAACGGCTGCAGGGAGAAACGGTCGCTCCCCCCAGTGAACGGGCAGCTCAAGTGGCGGCCTCCGTTGGTTGGGTTGTGCTTGTTATCATTTTACTGCTCGTGACCTGGCTGGTACTGCGCCGCATCCTGAGGCGGACCAGGCCAAGCACGAAAGGCGGAATGGTGGAAGAGCGCCAATCAGTGTTTTCCGGAGAAGAAGTCCTGCGAGATTTAAAGCGCGGTCTGCGGAACTTAGTGCGCCCCCTGGCCAAACTGGGGAGAACCAGGTGGTATAGGGGGGACGATCCGATCTTAGTAATTCGGGCGTTCTATGCCAGGTTTATTACCGGGGCAAACAAAAAGGTAGCCTACCGGCCGGGGTTTACCCCGGAGGAGTACGGGCGGGAGTACGCCGCAAGGCGCGACGAGGTGGATCAACAGGCTCTGCAATCGTTAACGAGGATTTACAACGAGGCACGCTATGGTGCACAGGGCGATGCCCAGGCCGTTAGAACAGCGGAACAGGCTTTTTCCAAACTGCGCCGTTAGCGGCGAAAGGGGGTTGTTTAGTTGTATGCCTTGTTTTTGGTACTCAATGAAACGGAACTGTTAGAGGAGATGCTGGCTAGATTTGTGGATGTGGGCGTGCAGGGGGCTACCATTTTGGATAGCCAGGGTATGGCCAGCGCCCTAGCGGGCAGCCGCAGGGATCTACCTTTTTTCAGTTCGCTTAAAGTGCGGTTTGAGGGGGCCCGGCCCTACAGCAAAACGATCTTTACCGTTTTGGAAAACGAGGATCTGGTGGAACGGGCCGTTGCCGCGGCCCGCGATGTTTTAGCGGATACAGATGTACCCGGCGCCGGATTTATGTTTTCTTTACCTATAGGCAGGGTTTATAAACTGGGCTAGTTGCCTTGTTCTTGATTTACCATGGCTTGAATATTAGTACAGACAGAGGGACCTAGAAGGGAGCGAGGGCATGAGGTGCCACTACGGGCAGGAGGAAACGGTTTCCTGTGTTAAATTGGTGCCAATCTTTCACAGTTTGAGCCGGGAAGAAATGGCGGAAGTCGCGGGAATCACCCGCCAAAGGACCTTCGTTGGGGGTGAGCAGATTTATGCCATGGGCGATCATATGGACGGTTTATTCGTCATCCATACCGGCCGGGTAAAGGTCTACCGTTTGAGCGACACAGGCAAGGAGCAGGTGCTGCGGGTGCTTGGTCCGGGGGACTTTCTCGGTGAACTATCTTTGTTCAGTCATTCGCCCATGCCCGACTACGGGGAAGCGTTGGAGGCCGGTACCATGTGCGTAATCGAAGGTGCCAGGTTGGGATCTTTAATGCAGAAATACCCCGTGATTGCCTTTAAGATCCTGGAAGAATTAAGCCGGCGGCTGGAGCGCACTGAACAGCTTCTGGAGAATATTAGCCTCCATTCCGCTGAAAGGCGTTTAGCCCATACACTGTTAGAATTAAGCGCCGGAAATTCCGAGATAGAGCTCGGTTTGACTAGGGGCGACTTAGCCAGCCAGCTGGGCATGACCCAGGAAACGCTAAGCCGCAGGCTATCGTCATTTCAAGAATTGGGCCTGATTACGCTGTTGGGCCACCGCCGGATCGTGCTGCGCGATAGGGACGGTTTGGGGAGGATTGGGCGCGGTGAATAGGCGTGAGGGCTATCTATACAAATTTGGCGGCGGCATCATGATCGGTTTTGGCCTGATTTTGCCCGGGGTGAGCGGTGCCGTTTTGGCCATGGGTTTAGGCCTCTACCAGCCTTTGATCGAGGCGGTGGCACGGCCGTTTTCCGATTGGCGTAATAAATTTCGGCTGCTGTTTCCCTTGGCACTGGGTGTGGGAATCTGCCTGTTGTTGTTCAGCCGTCTCCTGGAATTACTGTTTGTCTATTACCCCCTGCCTACACTTTACTTATTTTTGGGTTTGGTGGCCGGAGGGCTTCCCTCGGTGGTGGGATGGGCTAACCGGGCGGGTTTTCGCCTTTCTTTCTTGATTAGTTTTTGTCTGGGGTTTTGCCTTCTTCTTTTTTTGACCGCTCTTCCCCAATCGGGTCGCGGGTTATCTCTTGGTCAGGCCCACCCCCTGGCTTTTATGCTGCAGGGGATGCTGGCGGGCGCCGGATTGGTTGTTCCCGGGCTGAGTGCTTCTTTTTTGTTGATGGCCTTCGGTGCTTATCAGGGGTTATTAAATGCAGTGGTAAGACTTAATTTCGCTGTTTTGCTTCCCGTTTTTGTTGGTTTATTGCCCGCGGTCGTGTTGATGTCGCGTTTGATAAACAGGGCGTTGAAAAAACTGGGGGGTTATGCGCTTTATGGCATATTAGGCCTAATTATGGGGTCTTTGTATAGGGCTTTTCCGGGCCTGCCGCGCACCTTTTTCGAAACGGCGGTCTGTTTGATTCTTCTCTGTACCGGGTTTTTGATTTCGGTCCGTTTTTCTAAGAATCATAATTAAACTGGGAGGTATCATTGGTGTTTAATTTTGCTGATCTTTTTGATTTAGCCGGCTGTCCGTGTCCGGATGTTTTCGAGCGCTGTGCTTATCCCTGGGAGGTGGTTCCCCGGATCCCTGCGGTGATCGATGAGGTTTTGGAGCTAAATCCGGGAAAATACAAAGAGATTGCCCCACAAATCTGGGTTGGCGAGGGAACCACAATTGCCGATACCGCCGTGTTGGTGGGCCCGGCCCTAATAGGTGCTAACTGCGAGATTAGGCCCAACGCCTATGTGCGCGGCAATGTGATCGTTGGCGATGGCGTTGTCTTGGGCAACGCGACTGAGATTAAGCAGGCCATCGTGTTTTCCCGCGTGCAGCTGCCCCATTACAACTATGTGGGTGATTCAATTCTGGGCGGTAAAGTGCATTTGGGGGCCGGCGCTATTATCTCGAATTTAAAATCCGTGCAGGGGTTAGTACGCATAAAATATAATGGACAGGTTCTAGAAACGGGACTGCGTAAACTAGGCGCCATCTTAGGTGACGGGGTAGAAGTGGGCTGCAATGCCGTTTTAAACCCCGGTACGGTGGTGGGCCGGGGTACAGTGATCTACCCCGTAACATCCGTAAGAGGGGTGCTGCCCGCCGGTATGATTTTTAAGGGAGAGGGCAAGCTCGTTCCTCGCCGTTAACGTCGGCGGGTGGCAGCCGCAGGGTGAATGAGGTTTCGGTGGGGGTGCTTGTGTAGCTGAGCGTACCGTTTAATTCAGTAGCTATTCTGCTGCAGATTACTAAGCCCCAACCGTGCCTGCCCTCCTTATTGTCCTTAGTGGTAACCCCCGCTTGAAAGATCTTTCTACCCTGCTCCGCGGTGATGGGCGGCCCGTTATTAGACACCCGCAGGGTTCGCCCCGTTTCCCGTTCTTCCCACAGCAGTCGTACCCGGGGGCCGGGGGCCTTGAGGGTCGCGGCAAAGGCGTTATCTACCAGATTGGAGATCAACTTGGGCAGGAGCCGCTGTTCCTCGAAGGCGTGGGGCGGCTCCGCTTTGATCTCAACCGTAAACTCAATGCCGCACATCAGGGCAGTTTGTTTTTTCCCTTCTAAGACCATCAGCCAAGCATCTTCGGGCAGGTAAGGGCCCCCGCCTTCTTGTGACAGTGAAGCGGCCGCATAATCAATACAGTGCTGTGCTTTTTCTTTTTCGCCCATCTGTAGGTAGGTGGAAATTAAAGCCAGTTGGTTGCGGAATTCGTGGCGTTCTTCCCTCAGTGTTCGCAAAGCGGAAGACTTCACTCGGTGTTTTAGCGCGTGATAGTCCGCCTTTTTGCGCTGCTGCTCAGTTTGGCGTATCTGCCTTAGCAGGGTGGCAGCAACGATGGCGGCTAAGACTGTTCCCGACACAGCGTAGACTGTATTTAACCGCGATGCAGTCCCATTTGTACTTGTCAGATTGAAGATCGCCCTGATATGCAAAAGAATGCTGGCCGCGGCGATGACCCCTATATTGCGTATGCCCGGTTGAGCCCCGGCCAAAGTGGGGCCTCGAGGCGATAGCACCTGCCGCAGGCCATAATAAGCTGCCATAAGCAGGCTCGGCAAGAAAAATAAAAACTCCCTTACACTGGCGTCAAGCTCAGTTTCCAGCAGCCAGGAAAGGAGGGGCAGCAGAATTTGATGGGAGGAAAAACCCAAACTAAGGGGCAGGGCAACGCTAGCTACCGCATCCGGGAAAATCGGCGCTTTGAAGACTTTTCGGTGCAGTGCTACATGGGCTGAGGTTGTAAGTAAAATCTTGGGTATCAAGACAGGACAGGGTTTTGTCATCAAGTGCACCGCGGCCGAGGCTGTCCCATAGATGATCAATTCCTTCAATGCCGTGGGGCGTTCAATTACGGAGCGCGCAACAAAGGCTTGCATGGCAAAAAGGCAAAGGTAAAGGATAAAAGAAAATGGGGAAGGCCAAGTCATATCCGCCCTCCTTTCATTTCTTCAGAATCTTGGCAATCGTTGTTTTCGGCACCGGCCGCCCTTTTTCCTTTTTTTGTAAGATAATGTCGAATTAGGAAGAATTTTGCACGAATTCACCGTGCTCGTTCCAGATTACCGCAAACCTATCCGCTAAACGGAGAAAACACTTGACCAGATCCGGGTCGAAGTGGCTCCCTTTACCGCTGCGGATAATGGCCACCGCTTCTTCGTGCGTAAACGGCCTTTTGTAAGGCCGCGGGCTGCGCAGCGAATCATAAACATCGCAGACGGCCGCGATTCTGGCGCTGAGGGGAATTTCCTCCCCTTTTAGGCCCATGGGGTAGCCGGAACCATCCCATTTTTCGTGATGGTAAAGGGCTATTTCTTTAGCGGTATTGAGATAGGCATCCGTTTCCACATTGGTATCGGTCAGATCTTTGGTGATGGAATCGAGAACCATGGCACCCGCCAGGGGATGTTTTTTAATTATGTCCCATTCTTCCGCATCCAGGGGCCCGGGTTTATTCAGGATTTTGTCGGGCACGCCCACTTTGCCAATGTCATGCAGGGCGATGGTTTTAATAATATTTTCCTTTGTTTCCGGCGCCAAATTCAAGTCTGTACCCAATATGTCAGCGTAATAACCTAAGCGGTGCAGGTGAGAACCTGTCACATCGTAATCGCGCATCTGGGCCAGATCAACCAGGGCGGAAATGCTCGCCTTCTGCAAAGCAAGTGCGGCCGCCAGCTCGGAGCGGTGTTGGCGGTTAAGCAAATGGACGAAAAGGCCAACCATAGCGGCCCAAGCCAATAAAATGAGAGCGGGTGCCAGGCCCTGGGTATGCCGACAGATCAGCAAGGCGCAGAGAACTGCAAGGGCGGTTAGGGAAAAGATATTAAGATAGGATTTGATTTTCATGATTGCCTTCACCTATTTCTGTCTATCAGTTCAAACGGGCTTGGACAATTATTTCAGTCTCTTTAAAAGCAATCGGCAGAACTCTTCTTTACGCTCGGGCTCAGGAAAGAAGGCCTGCGCGCTAAAAGCGCTGCCCCCGCCCCTTCCGCCCAGAGGTAGAGCATACTCTTTGACCAGCCGGCCGCAGTGCAGAGGGCCGCTGAGATTATGGGCTAAAATAACGTGGTTTTGCAGTTTGACGATGATGCTGAACGTGCCTAGATTTAACACGGAGCGGGCCAGGAGATGAGCATCCTCAGGGCTGCCCTCGGGCAGCTTTGCAACCAGGGGGCAGTGATTTCCCTCGCTGACCAATGATCGGGCGCGCCAATCCATTAACTCACTTTGCAGATCAGCCATCTGTCGTTCCAAATCTCGCTTGTCGCTGAGCTCCCGCTTACTGCGGGAGAGCAATTCAGAGACGGGCACAGACAATAGCGCGCCCAGTTCGGTGCAGGTTTCGTGCTTGAAACGATAATCTTGTCGGGCACGCCCCCCGCAGAGAAAGTGGACCCTTGTCATACCTTTATAGTTTTCTGCCCGCAGTAGTTTTAACAGCCCGATCTGTCCTGTGCCGGAGAGGTGCGTGCCGGAACAGGGCGAATAATCGTAACCGTCAATTTCCACTATACGCAGGTCCCCGGCTAAATCGGGGAGTTTGCGCACGGGTAGTCTTTGCAATTCAGTTGGGGTTGCGGAGTAAATATCAATTTTTAGGTTTCGGAAAATAAGGTCATTGGCGACGTCTTCCACCCTAATTTGTTCTGCCTCAGGCAGCCGGGCGGTGGAAATGTCGATACTTGAGTAATCCGCTCCCAAATGAAAACTTTCGGTGTGATAGCCGTACTCAGCAAGAAATACTGCCGATAAAAGGTGCTGGCCCGTATGCTGCTGCATGTGATCGAGGCGCCTTTTCCAGTCTAGGCGGCATTGGGCCGGCCCGGGTTCTAACGGTGTAGGTAAAACATGGTAGACTAGACCGTCCCGTTGAAAAACATTCAGTAGGGGCACATCGTTGATCGAGCCTAGGTCGTGCGGCTGCCCTCCGCCGGTGGGGTAAAAAATTGTATCTGCCAAGATGACCTCCCAGCCGTCTGCTGTAGGTGTGCACGATCTAATCGTTGTATGCAAATTGTCCAGCCAGGGGTCTGTATTGTATTTGTTAGTAATGGCGTTCACTTCCTCAAATTAAAGAGTGGGTGTAAGCGTTGTTTTCCGGTAGAGTCCTACCCGCATAAAAACAAAAGGGGCACCGAAACAGGCCCAAAAACCCATTAAGCCATAACGCACAATGATGGCTAAATCCGCGGGCAGCCAGTTCAGTATGGGTTTGAGCGCTATGCGCAGCAAAAACAGCACTGCCAGGCCTAGGCTTGACTTGATCACGTTTTGCACCGCAGTGGCTTCTTCTCTGAACTGCACATGCCGTGACTCTAAAGTATAACCGAGCACTGCGCCCAAGAGAAACCCGATCGTCATGGGGCCATCGCCCGCCGGGTGAATAAGGTACAGGATGGCGGCAAACAAAACAGAACCCACAATGATCGCCCGCAAGGAGAAGCTATACCACGTTTTGCCGGCCATTTGGCCGTATATAAACAGTAAAACGAGGCCTATGGCCAGGCCCCCCACAATGTCAATGGGCCAATGGACGCCCAAATAGAGGCGGGAAATACTGATCAACGCCACCAATACGGCGGAAAACCAATAAGCCCAAGGTTTTTTCAGCTCCAAAGCCAAAAACCCCCAAAAGGCGGTGCTCCCCTGGGCATGCCCGCTGGGAAAGGAATAACCCTCTTGGGTGACCAAACGGAGTTCTCGCGGGGGCCTCTCGGTGGCAAAGAGATGTTTTACACCGGAGTTGATATATGCGGACAGTGCAAAAAAAACTGCGAACCGAAACCCGAAATGCTTGTTGATTGTCCAATAAATAATCGGGATCGCCAGCATATAAAACTCTAGGGAGCCCAACGAAGTAATCGCAGTAAAAAATGCGGTAAGGCCCGGGACAGCGTATTGCTGCAGCCACAGGATCAGGCCGGTGTCAGCCATGCTAAGACCTCCCTGTTAAATTTGTCAACTATATTATTCGCAGTTCGGAGAAATTGTCCTTCTTAAAACGGTGATTAGGCAG
>CAZVDE010000006.1:0-60039 GCA_964626065.1 uncultured Clostridiaceae bacterium
TCAAAAAACATTATAGACCATTTGGATTCCCTCGTCAATAAGAAGCTTCATGCTATGGCGCCGTAAAACTACTGCATTGGCCCTGCTCGCAGGCTAACCGCCCCTTAAGCAGCGCGGCCACGGCCGCTCCAATCACATTTTCACCATGCACTAGATAGTCAGCCATATGGGCATGCAGGCACTTGACCCCTTCCGGGTTGCGTGTGCCGCCCACGCCGCTTTCCGCAAGAACCTGATAGCGATCGGGGTACTCAATCCCCATTCGTTCCCGAACTTCGATCGGAATCAGCGCTAATCGTCGCGCGGCATAATCCATGTGATTTTTTCGCACCGCGGCGGCAAAACCCCGATCTTCCCCTATTCTCTGTTCGAATTGGGCAATCAGGCCGTCCCCTTCCAATAGGGCGATTTCCCGATGCAGATAGGGGCAAGTCAGCCAATAAAGAGTGGGAAAGATTTCAATTGCCGGCTCCGCAACAATCAGCGGCCGATTGGTAATCACCTGCGGGAATTGGTGTTCACAAAACCGATTAACTCCCAAGACACCCCGGGGTTCCCTTTTTAATTGTTCCCTGATTACAGCTAAAACTTCCGGGCTTGGTTGTTCATAAGTCAGAAAATCACACCCTTAGAAAAAACACCCCTCAAGGGAGGCAGAACCCCCGCCGAGAGGTGACCCTTTGTGGGAGATTTTGTTAAATGTACAAGAATAGGATTAGACCTAATTTACGCTATGCGCCCCTGCCCCCTCGTTTTGAGTCTTGGCTTTTCTTCAAGGCTTGCTGCCTTTCGTCGCTGTCCTTTAAAAATTGCAAAAGACGATCTTCAAAGTCCATGGAGCGTGGAGCCCTTCTGCGAGGGCCGCGCTGGCCGCGACGATCACGCGACTGTTGAGGATTTGCCTGCTTAATAGACAGGCCAATTTTACCCTCACTGACATTAATGACTTTTACCTTGATAGTGTCATTTTCGTTGACAAAATCCTTAATGTCTTTCACGTAGGCGTCAGCTACTTCAGAAATGTGGACCAAACCGGTTTTTCCATTGGAGAGTTCTACGAAGGCACCGAAATTGGTGATCCCCGTAACCTTCCCCTCAACAATGCTGCCAACATCGATTGACATACGTTAAAAAATTCCTCCTCTTGAATTTTGCCGTTTGCAGGGCACGCGGCTAACATATATTATATATTATTGGCATTTTTGTGTCAATGACACGCAAAATTGACCCAAAAAGCCAGTGCTTTAAAATCGGGCAAAGACGCTATCCACCAACCCGTTCGGACAGTCACAGACCGCGATGCCCAGCATCCCCTCGCCGCCGTGAACCGCCAAAGAGGCACTCATTTCCGCAATGAAAATGTTGATATGATCCAGGCGCCTGCTGATCTGTTCCTTAAATTCCTCCGCTTCTTGAAGGGCATTGGTGTGCAGCACCGCAATGTTTAACCTTCCGTGGGGAAAACGCCTTTCCACCAGCGAAATAAGCCGCCGCAGTGCCCGAGGATAGGACCTTACCTTCGCTACCACATCCACCAGGCCATCTTTCACCCCTAAAATCGGTTTAATCGAAAGGGCACTGGCGATGAGGTTCTGTACAGAACCAATGCGGCCGCTCTTAGCCAGATATTTCAAAGTGGGCACCGCCACAAAAATTGCAGTCCGTTCTTTGACCTGCTCGATAATGGCAAGAATTTCTTCCCGCGTTTTACCAAGTTCAGCCGCGTGAGCCGCGGCCAGAGCGATGAAGCCCTGAGCCATGCTGGCCGTTTTGGAATCAACAACACTAATGGGCACCGCAATCATTTCCTTGACCAAGTTAGCTGTATTCACGGTCCCACTGCCCAGGCCGGTAACGTGAATTGAAATGATCTCCTTGGCCTTTTGCGCCAAACGCTTGTAAACCGCCAGAAAATCGCCGGGCGCCGGCTGAGAGGTGGAAACGTGAGCAGAATCAAGCTGCGCGTAAAAGCTATCAGCGGGTAGATCAACCCCCTCTCGATAAGGCCGATGGTTGATCTGCACGCCGATAGGCACAATGTGCAAATTAGCGGCCGCAATGAGCTCCCGGGGCAAACCCGCGGAACTATCGGTGACGATGGCAATTTTGCCCACTTTTTTCACCCTCTTTACAAATAGCTTTGTTTCTGCTATACCACGGAGATGCCCCGTTCCCCTTCCTTTTTCGGCGGAAAAATAAACTATTTAGGCAAATCCGCTTAGTTGGAGGGTTCTAGGCCCGTTTAACGAATTTTACCAGCGAGGTGAGGGAATGAGACGGCAGCTGGTAATTGGACAGTTAAAAGATACGGCCCGCCTGATGGAACTAGCGGGTGAAAATTTCTACAAAATCCGTGCTTACAATAACGCGGCCATGGCCCTGCTTAAACTCGATGCTAATTTTGAGGAATTGGTAAAAGAAAACAGGCTGCGCGAAATTCCCGGTGTGGGCGCGGGGATTGAGCAAGCAATCCTAGAAATTCTAACAAATGGCACAACAGAAGTCTACGCCCAACTTGCGGAAAAAATACCCAGCGGGCTGGTGGAACTATTTGCCATTCCCGGCTTGGGCACAAAAAGAATCCGCCGCCTTTACGACACTTTGGAAATTACAAGCCTGGGCGAGTTGGAATATGCCTGCCAAGAAAATCGCCTGTTGGTGCTGGAGGGCTTCGGGCCTAAAAGCCAAGCCGATATCTTAGCGGGCATCGAAACCCTGAGGCGTTACCAAGAATCTTTCTTGTACCCACAGGCGTTACATGCAGCCGACCAGCTTCGGGAAATGATTGAAGCATCTAGCAAAGCTTCGGTTATGATCAGCGGCGGCTTGCGCCGCGGCCTGGAAACGATCAACGTGATTGAACTTCTGATTTCGGGTGTTTCCCCGGAAGCGCTGGGTGATTTAGCCGAACAAAGCGCAGCGGGCATTCCGGTCAACCTCCATTTTTCCAGCCCCGAACGCTGGGGGACGGATCTTATTTTAACAACGGGCAGTGAAGCACACCTAGAATATCTGCACACACTTACGGCAGACGGCAAGCTGCCCATCGCTGCACAAGAAGAGGACTGCTATGCGGCACTTGGCTTACCCCCGCTGCCCCCGGAACTAAGGGAGGGCTTGTTTGAAACCTCCGCCCCGAATTTGCCCCGCTTACTTAAGGATCTGATCGAGGAAGAAGATCTGCGGGGGGTCTTTCATAATCATTCCGAGTATAGCGATGGCACTGCAACGCTCAAGCAAATTGCAGAACACGGCCGCACTTTGGGCTATCGCTATATCGGCATTGCGGACCACAGCCAATCCGCCCGCTATGCCGGGGGTTTGACACCGGATGATTTGCGCAGGCAGATGGAAGAAATTGATCGGATCAACGCCCAATATGATGACTTCACCCTACTGAAGGGGCTGGAAGTAGATATTCTCAGCGATGGCAGCCTGGACTGCCACGATGAACTGTTAAGCGAGCTGGATTACGTGGTGGCCTCGGTCCACTCGGCATTCAAAATGTCGGAAAAGGAAATGACTGAGCGCATAATCAAGGCCGTAAGCAACCCTTACGTAACCATGCTCGGCCACCCCACCGGGCGGCTGCTGTTAGCTAGAGAGCGGTACGCCGTCAATCTCGATGCGGTGATTGAGGCCTGCCGCCGCTGCGATGTGGCCTTGGAAATCAACGCTAACCCGCAGCGGCTCGATTTAGACTGGCGCTGGGCCAATAAAGCATACCAAGCGGGAGTGCTTTTGGCGATCAATCCCGATGCCCACAGCCTGCCCGGCTATGACCACACCCGCTACGGGGTTAATATGGCCCGTAAAGCGGCACTGCCGAAGCAAGCAGTCTTGAACACCTGGAAATTAAGCGATCTACTGCGAAAATTCCGCGGCACAAAGTGCGGCACTTAGTGTAGAGCGCTCGCGGTAAAAGGAAGTGATATCTTGTATAGAACTCTAATTGCGCAACAAAGAGAATTTTTTCGGCTGGGCAAGACACGCAGTCCGGCCTTTCGCCGAGAACAGCTGACGCTGTTAAAGCAAATGATTGAGAATAATGAGGCGCGTATTCTGGCCGCGCTCAAGGCCGATTTGGGCAAATCGGACGAAGAAGGCTACCTTACAGAAGTCGGTTTTGTGCTCAATGAATTAAACTATATGCTGAGAAACGTCGGCCGTTTCGCCCGCCCAAAAAGAGTGCCCACCCCCCTCGCCTATTTTACTTCTCGCAGCCGCCTAGTACCTGAGCCTTATGGGGTGGTACTGATCATCAGCCCTTGGAACTATCCGTTCCAGCTCACACTGGCGCCTTTAGTGGGGGCGATAGCCGCGGGTAACTGTGCCATAATCAAACCCTCAGAGCACTCCACCCGTACCACCGCTTTATTAAACGAGCTGATCACGAACACATTTGATCCCCGTTACATCAAGGTAGTCACGGGAGAGGTTCCTGAAACGCAGGCCCTACTGCAGCAAAAATTTGATTACATCTTTTTTACGGGCAGCGGCACTGTGGGAAAAATCGTAATGCAGGCGGCCGCCCGGCATTTAACACCGGTCACTTTGGAGTTGGGCGGCAAAAGCCCCTGTATCATAGAAGCCGATGTGAATCTAAAACTGACAGCCAAACGCGTTGCCTGGGGTAAATTCCTCAACGCGGGCCAAACCTGTGTTGCCCCCGATTACATCCTGATCAACCGCGACATTAAAACACAATTTATCGAGGAACTAAAAGGGGCCCTGCGAGAATTTTACGGCCCTGACGCCCAGCAAAGCGGGCATTTCGGCCGGATTATCAACAGCGACCATTTTGACCGCCTAACAAATCTACTGAAGGACGGCTCAATCGTGTACGGCGGAGAAGCGGATCGGGATGATCTTTATATTGCCCCCACTGTTTTAACTGCAGTGGATAAGGACAGCGCACTGATGGAAGAAGAGATTTTCGGGCCCCTTCTGCCCGTCCTAGCCTACGAGGGGCTTGAGCAAGCAGTTGATTTTATCAACGCCCGGCCCCAACCTTTGGCCCTATACCTGTTTTCGCGCAGTGACGCCGCAGTTGATTACATACTGGCCCACACTTCTTCCGGTGGGGTATGCATCAATGATACGATCAGCCACATGACAAGTAAATGGCTGCCCTTCGGCGGTGTTGGTGCCAGCGGTATGGGCAAATACCACGGGCGGGCTTCCTTTGCCACCTTCAGCCACAGCAAAAGCGTTTTAAAGACAGGCTTCCGCTTTGACCTAAAACCAAAATATCCGCCCTACTGCACATCTCTGCGCACTTTAAGAAAGCTGCTGCGGTTTTTGTAAAACCTGCGCTTGTCCCGCGCCGATGGGCTTCTCTGCTCCGTTTAACGTGGCGAACGCCCTTTTGTTGTTTTGATAAAGAGACTTGAAAACGGGAAAATAGGCGTCGTAAACTGCCTTATGGTGAGGATTGGGCTCATAATATGCCACAGGCTTGATTAATCGTGCCGCATCTTCAATTCTATCAAGCACACCCAAGCCCACCGCGGCTGTGACCGCCGCGCCTACCGCACCCACGTTTTGCGGATTGGCTACCGTTTCTATTCTGCGGCCGAGCATATCGCCTAAGATTCGGCAGGTTAAGGGCGCCAGCGCACCGCCGCCCACAAAGCGAATCGTCTCAGATGTCCGCACCCTTTCTTCCTGGGCTTCTAACTGCCAGCGCAAATGATAGCAGATACCTTCCAAAACGGAGTGGATTAGTTCCGTTTTTCCCGTATCTAAACCAATGTTAAAAAACATCCCCCGTGCGTGGGCGTCCTCAAAGGGACAGCGGTTTCCGTGCAGCCAGGGCGTGAAGATCACTCCGCCGCTGCCGGGCGGGACACCTTGGATGGCACTCATCATATAATCATACAAGCTTTTGTGGACCGCCTCTTTAGAATCGAGAATGCTCTTTTTTTCTAGGTAAATATTGATCTCATCCAAAGCTAGGTGATCTCTTACCCATTCCAGGCATTTTCCGGCCGTCTCCAGTTCCGCGAAATAATTGAAGTAGTTCGGATCTGCACCCACGATGGCCGCAATCATATTCTTCACATCTAAAATCTGCTGATCAACCACGGTTGAAACCCAGCCCGAGGTGCCCATGTAAATGTGGGTACTGCCCTTAGTCACCGCCCCGGAGCCAACACCGATTAGCGAGGCATCGCCGCCGCCCCCGAAAACGGGCGTACCTGCCTTAAGCGATAGTTCCGCGGCGGCCGCCGAGCTGATAGTACCTACCATCGCAGTGGAAGGCACAACTTTGGGCAGATGTTCCATCTTAACGCCAATCATGGCGCAGATTTCGGGGCTGAATCCTCTGCGGCCCGGCCTGGTGTCGTAAAGCAAGGTGGCATAGGCGCTGTCTTCAGTCATGACAAACTCGCCCGTTGCCTTAGAAATCAAGTATTCCTTCACATCAAGCCACTTATGAATGCGAGCGAAATTGTGCGGCTCATGCCTTTCCACCCATTTATACCGCCAGACCGGATCTTTGGCGCTGGCGGACACCGCCTTGGTAATCCTGATTGACTTCAACAGCTTAAATACATTTACCCCCGCAACTTTCAAACCATGGCCCATTTTAGCCGCTAGTTCACCGCCCGCCCGCGCATCCATGTAATTCATGGCGCGGCGCACGGGTATACCTTGTTCATCAACTAAAACAAGGCCCTGCATCTGGGCACAAAAGGAAATCCCTTTGATTTCTTCCGGGCTGATACCGCTTTCTTCCAGCACTTTTTTGGTACTAACGCACATGCCCTTCCACCACTGTTCAGGGTCCTGCTCCGCCCCCCCATGGTCCAATATGTATAAATCATAGCCCTCCAAGGCGCTGGCAACGGGCTCGATGGAATCCTTAATCGCAAAAACGCATGTTTTCACCCCGGTTGTGCCAAAATCATAGGCAATTACATAGCCATCCATGCCATCTCCTCCTGCTTTAACTCTTCTTTTCCGCCAGTTGGGAATATGTTTTTTGATAAATGAACCTCATGAGCAGCGCTTCGAGGGGATTGATGGGCCTTGGCCGATTCAACAGCGCCGCCATTAGATAAGCCTTGCTTGCTTTTTTGGTCACAATGGCCACGGCGCGGGCATCTTCTTTCGTTTTCCCGCAGCAAACAGCGCCCAAGCCCTGCACAAAAACTGCCGCCGATCGTTTCAATGCCGCCGCGATGCGCCTTGGTTCGCAGGTCACACTCTTTACGGATGTGCCCACAATCTGGGCAAAGTCATCCAGGAGCGGCCGCAAAGAAAGGCCCAGGCCGGAAAACTCCACCAGCTCGGGACCGGAATCAAACAGTACCCAGTTGATCTGGGAATACCGGGTGTAAATAGCCCGATAGGCCGCGATCTCGGCGCACTCGTCTTCTGCGTCCGCGCTAAGTTGTATTTCTGTTTCGCGTCCACGGCGGTCTATCACGGAAAAACCGCCGGTGATGCGCCTGCTTTTGGGGTAAACGGGCAGCTGCGATTGTCTCACCTCTGCACCCCAATCAAAGCGCTGCTCAATAAACTCGCCGCACACACGCTCCAGTTCCGCGGCGACTTGGAAGGCCTCCTCATGGCATCTTCCCAGGCAGAGCGCACCATGGCGCTGCATTAATACCGCCTTGCCCTCGGCCCGAAGCAGCGTTTGGGTAACTCGCCTCTGCAGGGCACCTGTGCCGGGCAGTGCATAGGGCGCGCAGAGCACCTCACGGCCCAAGAGGGGGTTTGCTTCCCCCAAGGGCAGCGAATCTAGGCCGGAAGCGGCTATGATCGATGCCTGCTCCTGATGAGTGTGGATCACGAAATTGATTTCGGGAAAATGTTCATAAACTGCGGCATGAATACGCCTTTCGGATGAGGGTTTCACCTTGCCGGTGTAACTTAAATCGGAGATATTGACTGTTACTATTTCCGCGGGTGTTAAGGTAAGGTAGTTGCGGCCGCTAGGCGTAATCAAGAAGCGATCTTGATCAAGCCTGCTGCTGACATTACCCCAGGTTCGAACGATGAGATTAGCCTCCACAAGCCGCTTTCCCGCTGCGATCACTTGCTGTTTTGCTTGCTCGATTGTCATGTTTTTGCCTCCCTGCGCCGCTGCGATGTAAATAAATTGTACCATTTATTGGTTCCGCCAGCAAAAAAGCGAGGATTTAGTCCCCGCCTCTTTTGGCAACATCTCGTTCAACTTCGTTTTCCAAGGGGGCGGAAAGGGTGTAAACTACTTCCCCCGGCTTGACAAGGCCCAGTTCCTCCCGGGCCACCCGTTCAATGTATTCCGGGGAGCGCCAGAGTTCGATTTCTTTTTCCAGCTCTTCCCCGCGCAGCTGCAGTACGTGCAGATGTGTTTCCAAATCAGAAATCTGGCGCCGCAGCCGATGGTTGTCCACCGCGTTTTTAGCAAAATGAAAACCGACCCACAAAACAAGTACAACGAGTACGATCCCCCTGTACCTTTTTCTTTTCGCGTTCCGGGCCATAGCTCAAACCTCCTGCTGCGATCCTTTCCTCCTTTTCGCCGATTTTCCTGCTTTTGATTCTATTTTCTCCAACGCAATCTGGGCTTCCAGCGCCAGTCGGGGAGCCTTAGGCGGGGTAAACCAAGGCTGATACGAGCCAACAGCCGCACGGGAAAAGCGATCAGCCACAGGACAAAAGTAATAATCAGGCTCAAAAGATTAGATACGCCGCGCACAACTAACAGCAGCAGGGTGAGTACTATGCCGCCTAGAAACAGTTTGTAAAAGGCGAAGCCCAAAACAAGGGCGATCGCTACATAACCCCGCAGTTCCCCCCAATTAGCAAGCAGCAGATAAAGGATTAGAACGGGGGTGCAGATCACCCAGAATAATAAATCTAAAAGGGGCGTGGCAAAAAAACCCGGCCTTAATAAGCCGCGGATAACGCGGAAGAAGTCAAATAAAACGCCCAACGAAATACCGGCCAGCATTACTATTCCAAAGGCGTAAAGCTGGGTGCTCAGGCTCTCCATGGGTCCACCTCCCCCGGGCTTAACGGAACAACCGCGCCAACAAGCCCTTCCCCCGTTTACTCAAGGATTCGCCCAAGTATTCCACTGAGCGCACATACCCGCTCACCAGGAGGTTCCCCTTTTCTAAGTTCAGCTCTTTAATATGCAGTTCCTCGCCCTGAACAACCAGGCCCCCCAGTTCGGTGTCCAGAACTATTTCCCGATCATCAAAGCTTTCTACATGAATAACCCCGTCCAGCGTCAAGCGCTCTCGCTCCGCTAAGACAAGTTGATGCCTGAGATTGTTTAACCGCCTCTCGTCCACTGTGTGTACCTCCCCCGCCTCAATCTTAATATTATTCTATGCGGGAAGGGTGTAACTTAGAATTAGTCGTAAATTTTCCGGATTTTGATCCCGGTAAAGAAGGAGGACACAATCTCGCCCGGTTTTTTCCCTTCCTTTGCCATTTTATAAGCGTCCCATTGGCTGAGCCCGACCCCGTGGCCGTAGCCCGTTCCGGAGATCACAAGCCCTTGGTCCGGCGAAAACTCAAATTCTTCCACCAGTGTAGATTTCATTTTGGTTGAATCCAGTGCAAGACGAAACTCGGGGCCGCTGATTTCTTTTTGCCCCCCGTCCCCCTCCAGGGCAATTTTCGTTACCCTTTTGGTAGGACCCCGCTGTGCGATGGTAATGGCGCTTAAATCGCCCACGTTAACACCCGCCTCTTTCAGCAGGCTCTCTACCTCGTCTGTGCTGTACTGCGCCGTCCACCGCCGTACATCCTGCGGTACAAACTCATTGTCCGGCAAAGTAACACTTTTCGTAAAGGGAGGTTCCTGTTCCTTGTAATCTAAACCTTCCTTAGCCCGGGCCGTGGTCCCGCCCGAATAGGCATGAAACCAAGCCCGCACAAAGCGGTTGTCATACGTCATGACTTGACCTCGTGTCAGGGCCACCGCCTCTTGAATCGCGGGTGTGACCGCATCGGGGTTAAACGCCTGGGTTTCTTCAATTGAGGTAGATACGTCCGCTCCATATTTCTCCTGCATGCCGCCTGTGGCCACAAAATCCATCGTAAAGCTGCGGGCGAAGATTGCTTGGGCCGCATAGGCCTCTACCGGCCAATCCGGGAACATTTCGCCCGCAACCACCGCGGCCACATACTGTTCGAGGGGCATTTTCAAGATTTCCTTGCTTTCGTTCACGTAAACACTTAACTCCGGTTCCTGTTTCAGATCCCGGGCGATGTTGCTGTCATCCCCGGACCAGCTGATTAAAACGGTGACCGTGGCTGCCAAAACCAGAACTAAGCCAACTGCCACCGCTTGATTCTTTCGGCTGCGCATTGCTTACCTCCCACGTCCTTTTTAGTAGTTTCACCAATTTGCTGACAAAAATCTCGCCAAAGGCGTGTAATATCCAAGTTAATGGGGAAAATATTACCACTGCAGCAGGAAAACCCGATTAATCCTCGAATAACAGAGTATATTTCTACCTTAAAGGAGGTCTATTTGTGAACAAAGCGGAACTAATCGCCAGTGTTGCGGAAAAGTCCAGCATGACCAAGAAAGCTGCAAGCGAAGCCGTAGAAGCGGTATTTGCAACTATTTCTGAAACATTAGCCCAGGAAGAGAAGGTTACTATTGTGGGATTCGGCACCTTTGAAGTGAGAGATCGCAAGGCTCGCAAAGGGGTTAACCCCGCAACTAAAGAGGAAATCATGATTCCGGCTACTAAGGTCCCCGCTTTCAGGCCGGGCAAATCCCTACGGGAAGCAGTTGCCCCTAAATAAACAGTCTATCCTGAAGCCCCCTGTCTGCAGGGGGCTTTTCCCTTTAAACCGCAAGGAGTGATCTAATGAGTTGGCCGCGCCTAGTAAACATCATCGCGCAGCTGCGCGCCCCTCACGGCTGCCCGTGGGACCGCGCACAAACGCACGCCAGTCTAAAACGCTATCTATTGGAAGAATCCTATGAGCTCTTCGAAGCGATTGAGCAGGAGGATTCTGCAGCAATGATGGACGAATTAGGCGATGTTTTGCTGCAAGTGCTGCTCCATGCACAGATCGCCGCGGAGAAGCGGGCGTTTACGATTGATGATGTAATCAACAACCTCAGCGCTAAGCTGATCCGCCGCCACCCCCACGTTTTCGCCGAAGAACACGCTCAGACACCCGCAGAGGTTGCCCAAAAGTGGGATGCTATCAAACGAACGGAAAAAACAGCCGCAGCCCGTACTTCGGCGGTCGATGGCGTGCCGAAAGTCTTTCCCGCTTTAATGCGGGCAGAAAAAGTGCAAAAAAAAGCGGCCAAAGTGGGCTTTGATTGGGATCAACCCCTGGCCGTACTGGCTAAAGTGGATGAGGAACTGACAGAACTGCGCCAAGCGCTGGAAAACGCCGATCGCCAAGGTATGCGCGAGGAATTGGGCGACCTACTTTTTGCCGCGGTAAATTTAGCGCGTTTTGCCGAAATAGATCCCGAATTCGCCCTACAGGAGGCTACCGACAAATTTATGGAGCGTTTTCGCCTCATGGAGGAAATGATCAAGGCACAGGGCCTGGATCTGCAGCGTATGTCCCTGGACGAACTGGATCAATTTTGGGTTGAGGCCAAACTTCAACTGCGCAAAAACCCCCAGGCTTGAAGAAATTGTTCCAGGCGCCTGCCCACAACGGGAACAAGGTGCAAATCTCGCCCTTCCAAACTGCCCCACATCACCAATAGCAAAAAGTAAAGCAGAAACCCCGCGGTCAAACTGATCAATGTTGCCGCGGCATCGGCAATAAAGTAAACAAGCGTATCCCGCAGAAAATAAATGGAAAAGGAAGCGGCCGCAGCCGCGATGAGGGGGTACAAAACTCCCCTTTTGAAGGGCAGAACACTGCCCACCCGGCGATAAACGGCCCAGGTATCTAACAAGGCCACAACGGCCCAAGCCGCGGCCGTGCTGAAAGCGGCGCCAAGGATGCCCAAAGCGGGATCGGCGAGCAAGATATAATTTAGGGCAAATTTAACTGCCACACCGAAAAACAGGTTGCGCACCGGAATAAACATGTCCCCCATTCCCTGCAAAACCGCGGTGCACGATTGAATGAGGCCTAAAGTGATCGTACCAAACGCCAGAATCTTTAAGGGGGCCCCCACCGCGGCGTAACCAAAGAGCACCGCCCCCAAAGGTTCACCCAAGACGAAGAGGGCGGCAAATGAGGGAATTCCGAAGATCAGCGCCATGCGCAGCGCCTCCTCCGTCCTATATTTCACCAAGCGCCTGTTTTTTAAAGCCCATGCTTCTGAGATAGCCGGCACCAAGCTCGTAGCCAGGGCCACTGTTACAATGTTGGGGAAATGGGCTAAGGTGAGTGCCATGCCCAAATGCCCCAGACCCTCCCTGATCGCTTCTGTGCTGAATCCCGCCACCTGCATGCGCTGGGGAATCAAAAGACTGTCCGCCAGCTGCATCACGGGCCACAGCACCGTGACAACCACGGCCGGAACGGAAAGGCGCAGCAGTCTTGTGACAATCACCCCGGCCTTGTGCTGCATTCGCTGTTTAGGTTCAGCCGGAGGCTGCGCGGGAAGTTCCATTAATAATTCTCTTTTGTAGGAAACATAAAAGGCCAGCATCACCAGCCAGCTTGTGCTTTCGCCCACAACAAAGCCCCAAGCAATACCGGTTACCGCCTGCTCAACACCTCTTGGCCTCAACCATAGGCAAAAGGCCACTGTGGACAGCACCCGCAGTATTTGTGCCGCGACCTGCGCGATCGCGGTTGGCAGCATAAACTGCAGGCCCTGAAAGAATCCCCGCAGTGCGGCGCCAAGTGCAAGAAGAAAACAAGAAAAGCCCAAAATCGCGATTGTCTGCTGCACGCCCATGCCTTGGGCGAAGAGGCGGGCCAACAAAGGGGCCCCAATGATCAAAGCGAGTGCAACCGCACCACCGCTCGCCGCCATAAGCCCAAACCCCCAGCGGAAAATCTTATTCACGCCGGCTGCGGATTGCCGCGCCACTTCCTCCGCGATCATCTTAGCGATGGCCACCGGCATGCCGGCGATGGCCAACACCGCGGCGAAATAGTGAATTGGCTTGACCAGCTGGTACAAACCCATCCCATCCGCGTAAATTATTCGGGGCAGCACAACCATATAAGCAAGCCCGATTACCCGGCTCACCATGCTGGCTGCAGCCAAAATCACCGCACCGCGCAAAAAAGACTCCTTGGTCATGGGCCATCTTCCCTTCCGTATTCCAACTTACGCCGGTAAGGGTCAGCTTATGACCGGGAAGGCAATCAATTCTGTAACAACCAACCGCCCTCCAGGAGTCTCCCCGTTTGTTTTTTTATTGTTCCATCTGTTTAGCTAAAAACCCCGCTGCCGTTTCACACAGCTTGACTTCCAGTTCTCCTAAATTGAGATTGATCTCATTTGTACCCAGAATCACGCTGCCGATTGGATCGCCTTCCGAAATGATAGGGGCGATGACCTGCATGGCAAAGTCCCATTGCTCACCTTCCGGGTGTTCGCCCGCCTTGGTGGTGATTGTGCGGCGAGATTCCATCGCCTCCTCCACGATGGCAACAACATTTTTATCAACCCACTGTTTTTTGGGAGCCCCCGAAACCGCGACCACCGCATCACGATCAGTAATGATTGCAATATGATTCGTCGTTTCATACAGCGAATCAGAATACTCCTGGGCAAAATCACCTAATTCACCAATGGGTGAGTATTTCTTCAAAATTACTTCGCCGTCCCGATCTACAAAGATCTCTAAGGGATCGCCTTCGCGGATCCGCAAAGTGCGTCGAATTTCCTTGGGTATGACAACGCGACCTAAATCGTCAATACGCCTAACTATACCGGTTGCCTTCAACGTCGCACCCCTCCTCTAAAGTTCGCTCGCAATTAGTATGACCTGCGTTTCCACTTTTATTCATTCTGCAAGGCAGCAAGGACAGCGGTCAAAAAGGCGAGGCTTTTGCCTTCTTCGGTAGGGGATCTATGCACCAACAGCCGGCCGATTTTGCCGTGGCGGTAGGCAATTTTGCCCCGGTAGCGCTGGTGCAAAAGGGCATACTGTTGGGCATCAATGGCAAGGCCTTCCAAAAACTTAATCTCAAAATGCTGATTGCGGGCAATAATATTAGCAATTCCGGCAAACCGGGAAAGCACGCGGATGCGGCCGATTTGAATAAGATTACTGACCGCATCGGGCAGATCACCGAAACGGTCGCGCACTTCATCTTCCAGTTCTTCGCATTCTTCCAAATCATTGAGGCCAATAATCTTTTGGTACAGCTCCACTTTTTGCGCCGGATCGCCAACATAGCGGTCATCAATATAAGCGTTGACATGCAACTCCAACACCGGTTCGGGCGGTTCGGCCACTTTCTCGCCCTTCAGCTCCCGAATCGACTCTTCCAACAGTTTAGTATAAAGCTCAAAGCCCACCGAGGCGATAAAGCCGTGCTGTTCAGGGCCTAAAAGATTGCCCGCGCCGCGGATCTCCAAATCGCGCATGGCAATGCGAATCCCCGAACCCAATTCAGTAAACTCCTTGATTGCGGAGAGGCGTTTCTCCGCATCTTCCGTTAAAACCTTGTCTTTGCGGTGTGTGAAGTAAGCATAGGCCACCCGGTTGGTGCGGCCCACTCTGCCCCGCAGCTGGTAAAGCTGTGCTAACCCAAAGTGATCTGAGTTATCCACAATCAGAGTGTTGACGTTGGCAATATCCATTCCGTTTTCAATGATGGTGGTACAGAGCAGAATATCAAATTCTCCGCGATAAAAATCGAGCATCACTCGCTCTAAAACGGCCTCGTCCATCTGCCCGTGGGCGATGGCTATGCGCGCCTCAGGCACGAGTTTTTGCAGTTCGCTGTACACATAATCGATGGACTGGACACGGTTATGCACAAAGTACACCTGCCCTTGGCGGGCCAGTTCCCTGAGGATTGCCTGGCGGATCAACTGCGCGTCATATTCTACCACGTAGGTGCGAATGGGGTAGCGATCTTCAGGCGGGGTGGCAATGACGCTCATATCTCGCACACCGACCATAGCCATGTGCAGCGTGCGGGGAATGGGCGTAGCTGATAGGGTCAGGACGTCAACCTCTTTGCTGATCGTTTTCAGCCACTCCTTTTGGGCCACGCCGAAGCGCTGCTCTTCATCGATAATCACCAGCCCCAAGTCCTTAAATTTCACGTCTGAAGAAAGCAGACGGTGCGTCCCGATGATCACATCCACCGAACCGGACGCCAAACCCTGCAGCGCCTGAGTGATTTCTCGCTGTGTCTGGAAGCGGCTGATTACCCCGACATTGACCGGAAAGCCCTCAAATCGCTCTAAAAAGGTACGGTGATGCTGTTGGGCCAAGATTGTGGTCGGCACCAGCACGGCCACCTGTTTATCGCTGGTCACCGCCTTAAATGAAGCCCGCATCGCAACTTCCGTCTTACCATACCCCACATCGCCGCACAAAAGGCGGTCCATGGGCCGCGGTTTTTCCATATCTCTTTTTACCGCCTCAATGGCCTGAAACTGATCGGGCGTTTCCTGGTAGGGGAAAGTGACTTCAAAATCCCGCTGCCAGGGAGTGTCTTCCGCAAAGGCAAAGCCGGGAATGGCCTCCCGTTCAGCATATAATTCAATCAGGCCCTCTGCCATTTGATGCACCGATTCTTTCGCCCTCTGCTTGACCCGTACCCACTCATTACCCCCCAGTTTGGAAAGGCGGGGTGCACCCTCGTCTAAACCCACATACCGCTGCAGTAGCTGGATTTGATCGGTGGGTACATACAAGCGGTCCTTTCCCGCATAGCGAATATTTAAGTAATCCTTGGAGCGGTTGTCAACCTGCAGCGCCTCTATACCCATGTATTGACCGATACCATGGTTAATGTGCACCACATAATCGCCTTCCCTCAGCTCGTGGGGGGCGATTTTTAATCCCTCTTCCACCTTTGTGGGCCGGGCTTTGACCCGAGGGCGCCCGTAAAGTTCTAACTCGGTGAGTACGGCCAATTTAAACGCGGGAAATTCAAAACCGCTCTGCAGGCTGCCCGTTGTCACCACGCAATTGCCGATCTGCAGCTCCTTTTGCAGTTGCTGGACATAGACCGCGGGTATCCCCTCCTCCCGGAGCAGTTCTAGAATGCGCTCGCCCCTTTCGCCGCCCGAGACTAGGATTAAAATGCGGTAATGGTCTTTACGCCACTGTTTTACCCGCTTCAGCATGCGCTCGATGCTGCCCGCAAAATGTTCAGGCATGCGCAGGCCCAAAGAGGTGCTGCTGGCCCCTTCCATGCCCGCAACCCGTTTGCCCAAAACAGAGAGATAAACAGGAGTGTGGCGCTGAAAAATTTCCCACAAATCGGCCCAATCCCGATAAAGGCCGCCCAAAGCGGGCAACACTCGGCCTTTTTCCACCAGCTGAGCAATGTTTTCATTGATTTCCAAATAAGCATGGTCAACCGCTTCCTTGAGGCGCAGAGGTTCATCCAAAACCAAAAGCACATCTTCGGGCAGGTAATCAAATAAGGTTTTTGCCCTGCCAAAAAAAGGCTTATATTGATCGATACCGGGAAAATAGCCCCGTTCATCAAAGGCCTCCAAATGGCGGGCAACCACCGCTAATAATTGATCCCCTTCTTCCGGCCGCATCAGCCTGTGCAGGCGCTCACTTTGGGCTTGAGCCGCTTCCCAAATGTCTTCTTTGATCTGCTCCAGCGCCTCGAATTCATACAAAGTCTCCCGGGCGGCCCCAATAACGGCCTCAGTTATGTTTTTCAGCGACCTCTGCGTTTCGCTGCTAAACGAACGCAGAGAGTCTATTTCGTCGCCGAAAAACTCCAGGCGCACTGGGTGTTCAAGGTCAATGGGCGCGATATCAACGATACCGCCGCGGATGCTAAACTGCCCGGGCCCTTCCACGGCGGCGGTACGCTCATAGCCCAATCTAATCAAGCGGCGGGCTAAGTCGTTTAATTCAAAACGAGAGTTCAAGTCTACAGAAAGTTGGGACTCGAAGAAGCGATCAGGGGCGGTTAAGCCTTCCATTAAACCTGTAATTGGCGCAAAGACAATCGTCCCCGCCCGCCTGCCTCTCTGTAAAACCCTCAGCCTTTCAGTACGTAAATCCAGGGCAGGCAGTGCCTCTTCATAAGGCATCAGTTCATTACCTTCCCAAATTAAGGCGTCACAGTGCGGTATGAGTGCCGCGGCATCGCCGGCTAATTTTTCCGCCTGATCCAACGTTGGGGTCACAACCAGCATTACCCGGCCCGGATCATGAATAGCGCTTAAAAAAGCGGAACGCTGCCCACCGGAAAGCCCGGTGAAAATATGGGTGAGGCCTTTACGGACCACTTTTTCGGCGGCGATGAACTCTTTGCTCTGCCGTATCAAATCGGTCAGACCTTGTAAGGACAATTCGTTTCCCCTTTCCTACTCCGCTAAGATTCCGGGGCCGGCTTGCGGTTAAAATGGTTCATGGCGGGCTGTAACCCACTTTGCAGCCACGTCTCTACCGCATCGGCCCCCTTAAAGGATGCGTCCTCAAGTACTTTTAATTCTGCCTCTTCAATTCCCTGCAATACATAGTCCGCCGCCCCCAGAAATTCGGGCGGTTGGCCGATGCCTAGGCGCAAACGGGGAAAATCCGTAAAGCCTAAATGCTCAATAACATTTTCCAGGCCCCGGTGCCCCCCCGAGCTGCCGCAACCCTTGAGGCGCAGGGTGCCGGGGGCCAAATCCAGATCATCATAGATGACTAAAATATCCTCCCGTTCGGCTCGGTAGAACCGGACAAAGCGGCCCACTGCTTCACCGCTGCGGTTCATAAAAGTCTGGGGTTTGACTAAAATCACCCGTTTGTCCCCGACAAGCCCTTCGCCGCAGCGCGCTTGAAACCGATGCTTGGCGAGGGGTAGCTGCCAGCGCAGGCTGAGCGCGTCTAAAACCCAAAACCCTAGGTTGTGCCGGGTCTGGGCGTAACGTGCCCCGGGATTACCCAAGCCCACGATTATTCTCACCGTCACAATTTCGCCCCCCAAAAAGAGATCACAAAAGAACGCACAGTGTAAAATCGTGACACTGTGCGCAGCTTTCGGACGCTAGGTTTATTCTTCGGACGATTCTACTACAGCTTCGCCCTCTTCGGCTTCTTCTGCGTCTTCGTCCAGTTCATCAAGCTCATCCAGATCCTCGTCAACTTCTTCATCTTCCTCTTCAACGATAAGATCGGGCAAGCCAACCCTGACAACGGGCTCGTCCGGCTCTTCCATAATTTCAACGCCGGCGGGAAGTTCAAGATCCTCAACGCTGATCACATCATCAATGCCCATTTGGCTTACGTCAACCTCGATCACTTCTGGAATGTCCGTAGGCAGGCAGGACACAAGGACTTCCCACAGCAGTGTGGTGACTACGCCGCCGTCCCCCACCCGATGTTCTTCTCCATAGACACGAATCGGCACGCTGATCTCCAGTTTCTTGGTGAGGTCGATTTCATGGAAATCTATGTGCCGTAAGTCGCCTCTGACCGGATCCCGATGAACATCCTTGACAATCACCGTCTTGGAATCTTGATCAAGCCCGAGCGTAATCAAGCTGCCCACGGCGGCCAGTGCCCTTTCTGCTTCCCGGATCTCCACTTCCAAATTTATAGCCGGTTTCCCGGAACCGTAAACAACCGCCGGAATCCTGCCAGCGCTGCGAAGCCGGCGGGCATATGATTTACCTTTTTTATTTCTTCTTTCCACAGTTAGCTGGTAATTAGCCATCCCTATTGCAGCCTCCTTTTTATTCCGTCTAATGATATCATTCTTGGCACATTTAGTCAAACAGATGGCTTACGGATAGTTCCTCAAAAATGCGCCTGATTGCTTCCGCGAACAAGGGGGCTACAGAAAGCACTTTCAGTTTAGGAATCCATTTTTCCGCGGGTAAATGAATGCTGTCCGTCACTATCACTTCTTTGAGCGGGCTGTTTTGCAGCCGCTCCACAGCGGGTTCTGAAAAGACCGCGTGGCTGCAGCAGGCGTAAACCTCTTTGGCGCCCCGTTCGATCAGGGCCTCCGCGGCATTGACAATTGTACCGCCCGTATCGATCATATCATCAATCATAACAGCTGTTTTGCCTTCCACATCTCCGATGATATTCATTACTTCCGCCACATTAGGCCGGGGCCGGCGCTTGTCCACAATGGCGATAGAACAGTCCAGGCGATCGGCCAGTTCCCTGGAGCGAACTACACCGCCCACATCGGGAGAGACGACAATTACATCGCACAAATCCTTTTGCGCCAGGTATTTATGGATAATGGGAATACCCCGCAGGTTGTCCACGGGAATGTCAAAAAAGCCCTGGATTTGGCCCGCATGCAGATCTAAAGTTACCACCCGATCCGCACCCGCGGCCGTGATTAAGTTGGCCACCAGCTTAGCGGCAATCGCGTCCCTAGGCTGCGTTTTCCGATCCTGCCGAGCATAAGCGTAATAAGGAATGACTGCACATACTTCTCTGGCCGATGCCCTTTTCATGGCGTCAATCATCACTAAAAGCTCCATTATGTTTTCTGAAGAAGGATTATTCAGCGGCTGGACGATGAAAACTTCCACGCCCCGTACTGTTTCCGCGATGCGGACTCTGATTTCGCCGTCGCGAAACCTGGTCACTTCCGCCTGGCCTAACTGCAGGCCAAGGCACTTGCATATATCCTGTGCCAACTCCAGATTCGCATTGGCGCTGAACACTTTCAGTTTTTTGCTGCCTAATTCCATTATTATACCCGCCTCCATTTTAACTGGTCAAAAAGGTAAAGGGCGCAATGCGGCTATCACATTCCACATGCCTACCCACAATAACAGAGTTCTCCATGACGACTCCAGAACCGATCTGCGCGCCGTTCAGACGGCAGTTAGGGCCGATAACGCAATTTCTGCCAATAGTTGTGCCGCCTTGAATAAAAGTTTGAGGGTAGATAACGGTGTCTTGCCCGATACTGCAATCAAGTTCTATCCACGTTGCGGCAGGATCAACGATGGTCACCCCTTTCTGCAACCACTGCCGGCAGATGCGGTCGCGCAGAATAGCTTCGGCCTCGGCCAGCTGGGTGCGGTCGTTGATACCCATGCTCTCCCGGGCATCCTCCAAAACATAACCGGCCACTTTATGACCGTCCGCAATCATTAAGGGCAGCACATCGGGTAGATAATATTCGGCCTGCACGTTATCCGGTACAATTCGGGCTAAATAGTGAAATAATAATTGGCTTTGGAAACAATATGTACCGGTATTAATTTCTTGAATCGACAGCTGCTCGTCCGTGGCATCCTTATGTTCAACCACACCCAGTACATCTGCCCCTTCCCTGATTACGCGCCCATAACCGGTCGGATCGGCAAAAATCGCGGTTACTATAGTCGCGGCCGCCTGCTGCTTTTCATGATACTCAAGCGCTTGGGCGAACGTCTTGGCGCGAAACAAAGGAGTATCGCCATAAGTTACTAGGACATTCCCGGAAAAATCCCGCAGCGCCTCCCGGCATTGATTGACTGCATGACCCGTACCTAGTTGTTCCTTTTGTTCCACTAAATCGACCCCATCTAAAACCGTCCGTACTTTGTCGCCCTGATAGCCGATGACAACGATCGAGCGCTCTAGGGCGGCAAGGCGGACGCTGCGAACCACATGTTTGATCATTTCCAGGCCCGCTAACGGGTGCAGGACTTTGGCCGTATCTGATTGCATGCGCGAACCCTGCCCCGCGGCTAAAATAATTGCTGCTGTCTTAACCATGTGCATCCTCCTGTACTCAACTACGCTAAGATCCAATCGGCCGGCCTGACCACCACTTTTTCCTCCTCCACATTTACTTCCTGAAGATAAATCAAAGCTAGGTGATCATCAATCAGTTTTTTCTCCGGCCAGCCCGTTTCGATAAAGACCCCCTTACCCACCACTGTGCACTCAAATTCGCCCATCAGGTTGGTCAGGCCCTTCAAAGTACCCCCGGCTTTCATGAAGTCATCAATCAAAAGCACCCTGCTGCCGCTGGGCAGCGCCCGGCGGGAAAGAGACATGGTTTCTATCCGCTGCGCGGAGCCGGAGATAAAGTTCATAGTCAATACGGGTCCTTCGGTGGGCCTGCTTTGGCGCCGAACCACCACTAGGGGCACATTAAGCGAGTGGGCCGTTTTTAAAGCCACCGGTATGCCCGCCGTTTCCACCGTAACCACATATTGCGGATCGTATTTGCGAAATTCTGTGGAGAAAATGTGGCCTACGCTGTGCAGCAAAAACGGAGAAAAGATCAGGTCATCCGTGTAAATGAAGCCCCCCGGCAAAATCCTTTCCGGTTCCTGCAAGCGTTCACAAACCGCCTCTATGTGGGCCGAAATCTGCTCTTTGCTTAAATCGGGCAGGTAGCGAACGCCGCCCACCGCGCCCGCAATTGTCTCTATTTTGCCCATCCCCAGGCGGTCAAAAGTGGAACGGATGATCGCCAGATCTTCCGATAAAGTGGAGCGGGCCGCTCCGAAAAGCTCTGCAAAATCGCCCACATCAAAGACATGGTGGGGCTGCTCCACTAACGTTCGGGTGATCGCAGCAATTCTGTGTGCTCGCCGCATATTAAGCCTCCTTGTTTCGAACAACGGGCAGCGCCTTCTCGGCCAGAGTTAAGTCACTGGGTTTGTCAACGTCCGTGCTCAGCTCGGGGTATGGGCTGATAATCATCAAGCCGCCAAACCCGAAAATCTCATGCGCCCGTTTTTCGATCTGCCGTAAAGTAAGCTGCTTGAGCAGGAATTTGAGGATAAAGTACAGGCCCAGGTGCCTGATGATTTTCCAAGGTTTTTTGCGCTCAAAAATCAGCTCGTCCAAAATCCATTTAGAATCCAGAATCGCTTCCGGGGCCGCGAGCAAAATGTTGCCGCCTGTAAAGGTTCCTTCTTTTAATGTAAAATAGGTGCGCACCACCTCGGGATAAACCTGTTCGCTCGCTTCTTTGGACACGATGGGGTAGTAAATATCGCCTTCGAGTTCGCTGCAGCGATCGAGGAAGTCATCGATTACTTCAGGGCGAATCATGGGTATATCGGCGGTAACCAAACATACTTTATTCTTTTTTTCCGTGGCGTTAACACCTAAAAGCACGTTCTCAGTCAAGCCCGAACCCGCTTCAATCAGCCGCACCTTGACGGGCAGATGATCGCGAAGAAGCGGAGGGCCCACAACCACCAAGTTCTCAACGCGTTTACAATTGAGCAGCGCATCCACAACGTAATTGAGCATGGGTTTGCCGTGGATTGGGATCAGCGCCTCCCATTCTTCCGCGCTTACCTCTTTCAACTCGCCATTATTGGGGGCTCCTGCCAATACAACGGCATCCACTTTGAACATTAGTCTCCTCCGTTCATCTGCTTAACACCAACACCATACTGCATCGGCCGCACCAGATGGAGCTGAACCCGGTCCTGCCAGCGCAGGCAGAATTGCCGGGCCTTTTCTTCGCAGGCGAAAATGCCGAACACAGTCGGCCCGCTGCCTGACATCCGGGCTGCCAGCGCGCCCTCAAGGGCTAAGCGTTTTTTCCAAAGAGCTATTTCGGGCACCAACCGGCCTGTTACCGTCTCCAGCACGTTGCCGCAGGCAGCGCCGAGGACATTAAGCGCAGATCCGCTTTCCAAAAGCGTTATAAAATCCCGCGTAAAGGAACTTCCGAAATTTCGGGGATCAAAACCCCCGTAAACTTCCCCGGTAGAAATATGGGCGGCCGGTTTAACCAAAATTAAAACGGCTGAATTAAAATGCGGCAGGGGCTTCACTTTTTCCCCTATGCCCGCCACGAGCGCCGTTCCCCCCCGCAGGCAGAAAGGGACATCCGCGCCCACCGTCAAACCGAGCCGCTGCAGTTCGGGCAGATCGAGACGGCTGCCAAAGAGCTTGTTTAAGCCAACGAGCACTGCGGCGGCATTACTGCTGCCGCCACCCAACCCGGCCGCGATGGGAATTCGTTTTTCAAGATCGATGGCAACCCCACCATTTATGCCAATATGTTTAAAAAAAGCGGCCGCCGCCTGCCAGCAAATATTTCGTTCATCGGTGGGCAAAGAAGGATGATCGGTAGTAAGGGCTATTGTGCCGTTGTGTTTGCGCAGTGTAATATGATCCGCAAGGGAGACAGATTGCATGACACTTTGCAGCAGATGGTAGCCGTCCTGCCTGCGCCCCGTGATATCGAGGGTTAAATTGACTTTCGCCTGTGCTTGCAGGCAGATCTGTCCCATTCCGCTCCCCTCCGTCCTTCATGTATTTCAGCACTGAACAAAGAATTCCTCCTGCTTTCAGCGGGACAATAACAACCAAGCGCCGCCCGCCATAAGCAGCAGGCCTAAACCTTTGCCGAGACTGAGAGGTACCGGTTCGAGCGTAAACCAGCCAAAAAAGTTGACCACGGCCGCTGTTGTCACCTGCCCTACAATAATGGCGGTGGTGGCGGCTGCCACGCCAATTTGGGAAATGGAGGCGACCACCAAGTACACGATTGCCACTCCTAAAAGCCCGCCCAAGTAAGTATACCAAGGGGCGGCGCGAAATTTCTGCCATTCACCTCGGCCTAAGCCGAACAGCAAGAGCAAAAGCCCGGTCAGGGACCCCAGCACTTGGACGACAAAGGTCGCTTCTAAAAGGCCGATTGTCTTCCCTAAAGCGGAATTCAAAGAACCCTGCAGCGCCATTAACACACCTGAAAAGCCCGCCAAAACCAAAGCAATCATCAGACATTTCCCCCACCTATCATTTACGGGTTATTATGCCCAAAATAACGAATGGACCCCGTAGGGTCCATTCCACTTTTAACGGCGCGGTATCTGCAGCCTATCGCCGGGCTTTAAAAGCCCCGGGTCATCTTGAAGTTTAGGATTGCTTCGGAAGATTTCCTCCTCAGTCGTGTGGTACTGACGGGCCAGCTTCCAGATGCTGTCACCGGGCTGAACGAAAACATAGGTAAGTGTTGGCGGATCGTCCCCCGCCGGGGCAACCTGCACCGCCTCAACCGCCACTTCCAATTCCAGATACTCAGTGGCTGTTACCGCGGAGCGCACCATAAGTGCCACCTCTACAGTCTCACGATTGATCAAATCGGGCTGAATTTGGGAGACGGATAATTTGATCTGGGGCTGCATTCCCGGTTCAAGCCCGGGCACAACAACTGTGTGCTGGAACGAAAGGGCCTCCGGAAACACCGCCCGGTACAGAGGTTTCACATCGTCTTCCGAATGGGCCAGATAATATAATTCCACATCCAGAACGCCTTCCAAGGCCAAACGATCATCATCCACCTCATAATCGGTCCAGTGGGCGGTTGCCCGGCAAGAAAGCAGTTCCCTAAGGGGCGGAAACCGCTGATCTATTTCGATTAGCCCCCGCACTAACCCCTGCTGCTCCTTCTCATTTACAAAGCTTTCTAAACCAATTACTTCTTTTCTGACCTGCACTTCGCCGCCCGCGGCCGTGATTTCGGTCAAAACCTGCACAGCCTGGGGCTTTTCTAGGCGCAGCAGACCCCGCACGCCCAGTTCAGCCCGGAGCCCGCGGCCGTCGTTAACTGCATAACCCTCACAAACCTGCCTTAAGCTGTGCTTTAGTGCCATCTCGGGTTTAATCGCCTTCTTCTCAAAGATGGCCTCAAAGGGCAGCGCATTAGCCAATGTTAACTGGTGTACCGCAAAATCCCGAGCTTCATAAATCAATTCCAAGTCCGCCATGCCCTCAAGCGTGACGGCCCCTTCCTTCACCTGGTGGGCGGTGACCCGCAAAACGGCCCCCAGATCCAAAATCGTGTTTATAGAGGGTGCGTCCTCAGGCAGCTCCAGAATTCCGGAAACATCCTTGTGTACTTCCAACTCCAAACCCCGAGACAGCGGCCTTAAGACTAATCCATCCGCGCTGAGCTTCACCGGTTTGGCGGCGTTCACATCACTAATCACCAGGTACTCCTGCCGTTGAAAGACGCGGGCGGTAGAAGCCAAGATCAGCTCCACGTCGAGCGAATACTGCCCCCCGCGCAGATCCCACTCGCAGACCAAAACGCTCGCCTCAGCTTCGCAAATCATATCCGGTTCCGCCCCAATCACTTCCACATGATGGTCAAAGGGGAGGGCACCAGGCCATTCCACCCGCCTTAGTCCTGCCGGTTCTCCCTCTAACGTCTCAGGCACATAAACCATGGCCAGATCGATTACACCCTGGATATACACCCGATCCTGGTCCGCCGTATAAGACTCTACGGTGGGAACTGCCTTAACCCAGACTATTCTTTCTACGGGAGCTGCTTCGCCGGGCAGTTCTACCGTACCCTGCAGAACCGATTGCAGCGTATTTTCCCCGATTCTGTTTACCGCGACAAGGCGGTCTTCCCTTACACTTAGGCTCATTTCTCTCCCCCTTTTAGCTGTAATTTCCTTAACTTTCCTTAATATCTATGAACAGTGCCGGCAAAACATGTCTATTTCAGAAAAAATCACAGTCGAGCGGGGCGGAAGTAAGAAACAAGAGTTTCCCACAGGCGCGGATCTTCCATTCCCAATCGGTCCAGGATCACGCCGGCCAAATTGCAGCGGTTAATTACGGCACAGACATCGCCGAAAACACCATACTGGGGCAGCCAAATTTCAAACCTCCGGCCTCTGCTCTGATAGAAATAATAGGAACCCCGCTCTTCATCCCGGGCCAAGCGGGCCCCATGCCGAAACGCTCGTGACCGCGCAGTTTGATAAGGCAATCTAAAGTATTCACCCCCGTCCTTTTCCTCCCCGTCACCTATTTCCCACAAAGCGGCGTAAACGGGGATCTGCACCAGTGTTTTCCAGGAGGGTACGTATGGCCGCAGAGTGCAAAGGGCGGCCTCTAATTTATCCTTGTTCAAAATGGGGCCGGGCTGCTGTGCCGGGGGCAGCGCCACAACGATCCGATCGGCCAGTGCACCCACGGCTTCATAATCAAGGCCGCCCCAAATCCGCCAGGGGGGTATGCCCGGGCCAAGCTGCACCCAGAGCATCACCGCGGGGGGTAATTCTTTGCGCAGCCGCTTGAGCAGGGATAAATAACGGGCCCCGTCCGCACCCGCCATGTGGCGCCAGGGCAGATACAGCCCCGCCGCGCCTTGCGCCATCTTCAGCATGGCGGCTGATGTTTGTTTAACGATCTTGCGGCTGCGAAGCAGGCCGCACAGGTGCTGCACATCGTTTGGGTCCGATTCGGGCGAGATAATGTGGGGAAACCCGCGGCCTTCTTGCGCCGTCTTAGTCACGATGAGGCCGGTAAGCCGGCTTGCTTCTATGTTTTCCGGAAGAGAATTGGAACAAATACCCCAGATTTCTCGGTCAAAAAACAGCAGGCGCTGTCCCGCATAAATTTGCGCGGGCAGCCGCCCCCTGCCCAAAGCCTGTGGTTGAACTTTATAATCCGCGGCGATTTGGGCTAACGTTTCTCCGGGCTGGACCACATGCATCTGCCTGCGGATGGGCAGATCTTCCGCTAAAGCTAAAGCAAAAAAACGCGCCCCCGCGATCCCATCTGCGATGAGCCCGTGTTCCCTTTGAAACTGCCTTACCGCATCTTTAGTCAAATAGCCGTAGTCAGGCTCTTCACCCAAATCATACCCTTGGGAACGAAGCAGTTCGTGCAGCTGATTCACATCAGGGCCCCGATCTTTAAACCGCAAGGTGCGGGAACCCAAGCGCGGGCCTTTCCAAAAACACATCTACACCACCCCTCTCATTCTTATGAAGAAGGGCAAAAAAAAAGCACCGATTATCGGTGCAAGCCCGCCTTTCGGTGCCGGATTATAAGTTGGCTGCCTCTTCAGTGCCAACCCCACTGCAATCATCTAATGTTAGTTCAACTGTTTTGGTTAAGACGTCTGCGTAGGTGTAAGAAAGACGCCTTATGGAATAAGATTTATCAAGTTTGACGACAAAAATTTTCGGATAAGTGCTTTCGATGACACCTTCCGCCTCTACTATCCTGCGGCGCCCTCGATTGGCCCTGAGCTTGACGCGCTTACCCACTTGGGACTCCAAATCCAGTCTAATCTGCTGGATCGTGTTCACGTTTTCAGCCACCTTTGTCACCTTCCCTATCGCATTTTGTCGAAACTATCTTAGCATGAACAAAGGTGGTTGTCAAATTAATTATTTTACCAATCGTCAATCCAACTGTCAAGCCCAATTTTTCATTTATTTTGTATAGCGATCCGCAACTGACGAGGCCCCGTAAGAATCGGGCTTAATCCTGCATAGGTAACCTGAGCCGTTGACCATGCCCACCACTTCTTTTACCAATGAGCGGGTGGCCCCGTTTGTGCCCACATCGAGGTGGATCTCCATATTGAATTCGGGCCCGGCCTGCGCCAGTTTTTCGGTAAACAAAGAAGCGATGCTCAGACTGAGGGAAGCCTCGTAAAATATCCTCTGCCGAAGGGAGCGGGCGTGGTCATCCCGTTTGCGCGTATAAAAAAACCTGCCTCCTTTACCCTCCCTATGCACAATGAGGGCGGTCACAAAACAAGTTGTATCCCTCAGCTGAGAATCGGTGCCGATGATCAAACGATAGTTGTCCTCGGGAAACCGGGAAACATACTCAACTATTTCGTGATACACTTCTTCCAACGTAAGCCTGCCTTTTGTCGGGCTGATAAATTCCATGCCTACACCCCCCACATTAAACCTTCAGTAATTCGTTCGTCAGTGTGCTGAATTCCTCAAGCGAAAGCCGTTCACCCCGAATTTGTGCATCAATTTGCGCCGCGGCCAAAGAGTGGTCTAAATCATCCCTTGTCAGCCCCCATTCTTCAATGAGAGGCCTTAGGGCATTGCGCACTGTCTTACGCCTTTGTTGGAAGGCGGCCCTAACTACTGCAAAAAGGCGCTCCCGAGGGGCATCCACCTTGGGTGGCACGGGCTTGAGCCTTACAACGGCAGAATCGACGGCGGGGGAAGGTATGAAAACAGTCCGGGGTACGTTAAGCAGCAGCTCTCCCTCTGTATAATACTGCACAGCCAAGGACAGCACCCCGTAATCAGCACTGCCCGGCGGCGCTAAAATCCGCCTGGCAACCTCCCGCTGTACCATGACGACGATCAGCTCAAAGGAAAGATCATTTTCTAAAGCCTTCATAATCAGGGGGCTCGTCAAATAATAGGGCAGATTGGCCACCATTTTTAAAGGCTGCCCCTCCCACCCCGCCTGCTGTAAGCTCTCTCGCCAATTCAGGGCCAAGGCATCACCCTTGATGATTTTGACGGGTGAACCGCCTAACGGGCCGCCTGATAGGCTTCCTTTCAGGCTGTGCAGAATTTCCACCAGTTCGCTATCGATTTCCACAGCCAGCACCTGCCCGCAAACGGGTGCCATCAAGGCGGTCAGTGCCCCCAAGCCGGGCCCGATTTCCAGCACCCAGTCTTCTTTCTGTAATGCGGCACCCTCCACAATCCGCTGCGCTATATTACCGTCAATGAGAAAGTTCTGCCCCAGGCTTTTTTTGATATAAAAATCTTTTTCCTTTATGATTCTATGCACAAAGCCGGGTTTTAACATTTGAGTCATCTCGGCTCACCCGGTTCCAACAGATCGCTGATGCCTTTGCTGATTCTACTCAGCTCAGCTTTAAACTGCTGATCGTCGTAATCGTTCATGGCATCCAGAAGGTTAAGAATAGCTTGAAATTCCTGTTCTTCCAAACGCCCCTGGGCCACCAGCCCCTCGCATGTTGTGATAAAGCGCAGCTTGACCCGCTCCAGATCATTAAACAAAGGCATGGTGCCACCTCCGTCATTTCGCATTGGCGTATTCTTCGATGAATCGAGTGTATTCCTTGATAAAACGCAGCTGGACGGTACCGGTGGGCCCTTTACGCTGTTTGGCAAAGATAACTTCCACCAATCCTTCCGTCCCCTGCTCTTTGGCTAATTCGGGATGATAATAATCCTCCCGGTACAAAAACATGACCACATCCGCGAATTCCTCAATATTGCCCGAGTCGCGCAGATCGGAAAGCATGGGCCTTTTGTTTTCTCGACTTTCCACACCGCGGTTTAGTTGGGACAGCAGCATTACGGGTACGTCCAATTCCCCGGCTAAATCCCGCAGTTCGCGCACCATTTCTCCCACAATTAAGGTCCAGCTGCGATTGGGGTTATCGGGCGGTTTAATCAACTGCAAATAGTCAACGATAATAAGGCCTAAGCCGGGGTTTTCCGCCTTGAATTTGCGCGCGTGGGACTTAATTTCAGTGATTGTCAAGCCCCTCTTGTCAGAGATGGCTATGGGCAGGTGGTAAAGTTCGTTGAACACTTTTTGCGTCAGCAAAAACTGCTCGTCGCTGAGCCTCGTTTGATATTCATAAGATGATACCGCATCTTGCGCGCCCTGTTTGCGTGCAAAAAGTTCGCTCAGAACGATTCGATCCCCGATTTGTTCGTCGTCCATCTCTAAACTGAAAATGAGAACGGGGATTTCGCGCTTAGCAACATTGACGGCCATATTTAAAGCGAGAGCGGTCTTTCCCATGCTGGGCCTGGCCGCCAGAATAATAAGATCCCTTTTTCTAAACCCCGTGGTCATACCATCAATGGAGGGGTAACGCACCGAAAGGCCGTAGGCGTCCTCCAGCCCTTCCCGCCTTCTCAACAGATTTAAATAACATTTGTTCAGGACCTCTAAAAGGTCCTTCGTTTCATCGGCCGCACCCTGCCTGCGTCCCGAGGCAAAGATCAACTCTTCCGCCCGGGCCTGCACTTCTTGCAGATCATCGTTCTTTGCATCCAAAGCCAGCGCCTTGATTTCTTCGCCCGCCTTCAGCAGGCGCCGCATCCCTTCTTTATAGACAAGGCTCTCCGCACTGGGCTCAAGCTCACTTAGGGCCACAAAAGATTCGGTAAGGGGTATCAAAAGTTCTGCGGGGGCTTCTGTAATCCGATCGGCCCGCAGCCGATTGTAGATCTGTGTGTAAGAAATCTTACCCTGCCTGTGATAAAGATCAAGAATAATTTCATAGATACGGCGGTGGGAAAAATCGCAAAAGTGGCCGGGTTTGAGCCTCCCCGCGACTTGATCAATCTGTGCCGGGTATTTGATTAGGATTCCCAAAACCCGGCGTTCCGCATTCAAATCCATAGGTAATTCAAGCCCGGGGGCAGCATCAGTCAAACTCATGGGGAAATACCTCCTTCCACCGTTTTTCAGCCGGACTGCGCTCCTTGCGGGCGGCAATGGGCTGCAGAACCTTTGTCAAATGGGGGTTTTCCAGCAGATCATTGTAGGAGCGAATACCGTTAGCATGCCAGTTGCGCAAGATGCCTTCTACGTAGGGAAACCCCGGAGACGCAGCCGAAGCGCGCATTTCTTCAATCGCGACCGCGATCACTTCGTGCGAAACGCCTTTAGTCTCCACCCAATAAAGCAGTTTGCGCATCTCCTCCGGCGTGGGCGCGGCCACCCTGGTTGTCCAATAATTCACCAACCACTCAAAGGAAGCCTGCTCCTCATCTAAAATACTCTCAGCGGCGGCGGCCGCTTCTTCAATGCGGGGCACAGTGAGCCTGATTTCAATCCCCTCATCATTGATCCAGCCCCGATCGGCTAAAAGGGCCAGGCATCTGCTCACTTCTTGTTCTGCCAAACCAATCTGCTCGGCCAGCGTATCCAACCTCAGAGGCTGTCTGAGCTGAGCCAAGGCCGCCAAATTGATCCAAACCAGTGTAGCTTTGGGGCCCAGAACGGCTTGGCATTGAAAAATTTCGGCCGGAATCTGGATGGGCAGGCCCTCCATTCCCTGCAATAATATTCCTTGGCTTGTTTGGGACACTATTCCCACCCTTCCTCTTGTTCCTCTATGAGCCTTTCCCACTGTGCGTATTTATCGCCCAGCTCGGAATTGAGCTCGCGGTATTTGCGCACCGCGGCTGTGCTTGCTTCTTCCCGGGCATAAAGTTCGGGTGAAGCGAGTGTCTGCTCCAATTCATCCTTTTTTGCCTCAAGCAGCATGATTTGGGCCTCCAAATCCTTTCTTTGCGCAGTCAGGTAAGCTTGTGAACGCGTTTTCCGAACCACGGCCCGATCTGCCTGCCTACCGCTTTCCCTTGCGGGGGCCTCCGCTTTTTCCCGCCTCTTCAACTCTTCAAACCGGGTAAAATTACCCACAAATTCCTTAAGCGAACCCTGCTGAAGGTACCAAATTTTAGTAGCCAATTTATCAATAAAATAGCGATCGTGGGAAGCGAAGATGATCGTGCCGGTAAAATCGGCCAGCGCTTCTTCTAAAGCCTCCCGGCCGAAGATATCCAAATGATTGGTGGGTTCGTCCAACAAAAGAAAATTAGGTCGATGCAAAAGCAGCTTAGCCAGGGCCAGGCGATTTCTTTCGCCGCCGCTCAAAACGGATGTCTGTTTAAAAACCTCTTCGTCTCGGAATAAAAATCGCGCCAGCACGGAACGGAGAAGGCCTAAATCCATACGGTGTTCCCCATACAGCTCTTCCAAAACGGTGTTGTCCGGTGCAAAGGCGATCTGCTGAGAAAAATAGGCGCATTCTACACCCGCCCCCCAGCGCAGATGCCCCCGGTGATCCAGTTCGCCGCAGAGAATTTTGAGCAGCGTGCTTTTGCCGCTGCCATTCGGCCCTAAAAGAGCTATGCGCTCGCCTCGCTGTACTTGAGCGTTAATCTCAGTAAGCACGCGGTGGCCGCCAAAGTCTTTGCCAATGCCGTCTAAAACTAAGACCTCCAACCCCGATTGGCGCCGGGGTTCAAAGCGAAAAACAAAATCGCGCTCAGGTGCGATTCTTTCCGGATCGGGCAGGCGCCCCATTTTTTTCTCCATGCTTTTTGCTTGGCGGGCCCGTGTCCCGGCGCCGAACTTTTGGATAAACTCTTCCATTTGCGCCCGTTTATCCTGCACCCGCTCCCGCTCCGCTTCCAATTGCGCCCGCCGCAGTGCACGCCGGGGCAGGTATTGGGAATAGTTGCCCCTGTATTGATAGAGGCGCTGATCTTCCAACTCCCAAATCCTAGTGGCTATCTTGTCCAAAAAGAAGCGATCGTGAGAAACGACAATGAAGGCGTGGGGGTAGCCGGCGAGAAAGCCTTCCAGCCACTCCACCGCATCTAAATCGAGGTGGTTGGTGGGCTCGTCCAGAATCAACAAGGAGGGCCGGGCCAACAGTAAGCGGGCCAAGCCAATGCGCATCTGCTCGCCCCCGCTAAAAGTGGAGAGGGCCCTAGAAAGATCGGCTCGATCAAAGCCCAGCCCGGCCAGGACAGAGTTGATCTGCACTAGATAGTCATAGCCGCCTTGATGTTCAAAGCCGGCCTGGACCCGGGAGTAGCTATCCATAACCTTTTCCAAAGCCGCCCCTTCGTCTAAGCGGGACATTTGCACCTCTAGCGTACGCATTTCTTCTTCCAGGCGGATCTGCTGTGCGAAAGGTTCACTCAAAAACTCACCAAGGCCCAATTGGGGTTCAAGCTCCGCTTGTCCTAAATAACCTTTGGTAACACCGCCCCGCAGGCTGACTTGGCCCCGTTCGGGCACGAGCCCCCCTGCCAGTGTCTGCAATAAGGTGGTCTTACCCACTCCGTTGGCGCCAACCAGGCCGATACGGTCAGTCCGGGCAATATGGGCAGATACTTCCTGAAAGATCAGTTGATCGCCATGGTACTTCCATAAATCGGTAATGGTGATCATAAGCCAGCTTACACCGCCTTAAAATGCGCTAATGCGCAGATTTTGCCGCTCGCGGTGTTTTTCCAGCGCCAATTGGATTAAACGGTCCAGCAGTTCGGTGTAGGCCAGACCGGTGCTCTCCCACAGTTTGGGATACATGCTGATTTCGGTGAACCCGGGTATTGTGTTGATTTCATTTACGTACACTTCTTCGCCCGGGGTAACAAAAAAGTCCACCCTACCCATACCGGAGCAGTCCACCGCTTGGAAAGCCCGTACCGCCAACTGCCGTATACGCTCAGTGAGAGATTGTTCTAAGGGTGCGGGAATAATCAGGCGGGAGTCTCCGCTTTTGTATTTGGCCTCGTAGTCGTAAAATTCGTGGGAGGGTATAATTTCCCCCAGCACGGAGGCTTGCGGTTCGTTATGGCCCAAAACGCTGCACTCTATTTCTCGGGCGTTAATGGCGCCCTGCTCCACAACGACTTTTCTGTCATATTCCAAAGCCAGCGAGATGGCCCGGTCAAGCGCCTGCGCCGTTTCCACCTTACTAATCCCCACGCTGGAGCCTAAATTAGCCGGTTTGACAAAAAGGGGATAGGCCAAGTTGCCCTCGATGCGCCCCCTTACTGCCCCCGCATCACACTGCCAGTCGTGGTTAAAAACCACTTCCCAGGGCAGAAGGGGCAGCCGCGCTTCTTTAAACAGACTGCGCATGAAAGCCTTATCCATCGCTGCGCCCGAGGCAGCCACACCCGCACCCACATAGGGCAGATTGGCCAATTCCAACAAACCCTGAATTGTTCCGTCTTCGCCGAAGGGCCCATGCAGCACCGGAAAAACCACGTCTAAATCCGGATTAGAAGCGGGATTGGCCTGAATTTGCACATCGCCCTCCCAGCCGCCATCCTGATTGATCTTAATTGGAATGATTTCATATTTCTCTTTATCCAGCGCATTCATTACGGAACGGGCGGAAACAAGAGAAACCTCATGTTCGCCCGAACGCCCCCCATAAATGACGGCAACCCTCATCTTTGACATTTTCTACCCCCGCTTTTTTAATCACACACACAAATGGCATCCATCTCCACCGACACGCCCTTAGGCAGCGCGCCCACTTCCACACAGACTCGCGCCGGAGGATTTTCCTTGAAAAAGCTGCCGTAAATGCTGTTCATTTTGTCAAAATCGTTTAGATCGGTCAAATAAACTGTTACCTTCACAGCCCGGTCCAGGCTGCTGCCGCCTTGCTGGGCAATCGCCGCTAAATTCTTGAGAACTTGCGTAACCTGATCCTCCACAGAATCATATGCGATTTTTCCCGTTTCCATGTTCAGGCCCAATTGGCCCGAGATAAATAAAAAATTGCCTGCTTTGATCGCCTGGCTGTAAGGCCCCACCGCAGCCGGAGCCTTCTCGGTATGCACTGTCTGCAGCATGATAATCCCCTTCCCAATGTAGATTTAATCCTATCTGATAATTTCCGGTTCGGGGCGGAATTTCCTGTCCCGGCCCCAAAAATAGAAAGCGAAGGGCAGGCCCCCGGCCCGCCCCTTGTTTCAGCGAAGTAGAATTGCTTCCACGATTTTAAAATAAATGATCAGCGAAAAGGCATCCACGATGGTGGTAATGACGGGAGCAGCCATAATAGCCGGGTCCGTTTTTAACACTTTTGCGACTAACGGCAGCACCCCGCCTATCGTTTTAGCGAGAATTACGGTAACAAATAAAGCCAACGACACCGTTAAAGCCATTAGGGGCTGCCCGGGGTACATGAAAGACAAGCGAAGAAAGTTTACTACTGCCAAGACCAGGCCAGCAAGCACGCTCACCCCAAGTTCTTTAAGTACCACTTTGCCAAAATCTGAGGTGCTAATTTCGTTGAGGGCCATGCCCCTAATGACCAAAGTAGAGCTCTGCGAACCGGCGTTGCCACCCGTATCGGTGAGCATGGGTATGAAGGTCACTAAGAGCGGCAGTGTAATAAAGGCCGCTTCGTATTTTTCCAGCACAGTACCTGTGATCATGGCCGAAATCATAAGGATCATCAGCCAAACAATGCGGTTTTTAGCCAATGTAAATATGTTTGTTTTTAAATAGGGTTCTTCAGTGGGGGCAATTGCGGCCATTTTTTGAAAGTCTTCCGTTGCTTCCCGATGAATGACTTCCACAATATCGTCAACTGTAACGATGCCTACTAAACGATTTTCGTGATCGACTACCGGCAGCGAAAGAAGATCGTAGCGGGCAAACAACTGCGCCACATCCTCTTGATCATCCACAGTATGGGCAAAGATGATGTTCTTTTCCATAATGTCTTCCAAAACCTCGGAGTCATCGGCCAAAAAAAGCCTTTTGACTGTTATGACCCCTTCCAGATGCCTGTTCTTATCCATGACATAACAAGTATAAACCGTTTCCTTGTCAAAGGCGGTGCGCCGGATTCTTTTAAAAGCCTGAGCGACCGTCATATGCTTTTTTAAATCAACAAATTCGGCAGTCATAATACTGCCCGCTGATTCAGGAGGGTACTGTAAGAATTGATTGATCAAAGTCCTTGTTTCGGGCGAGGCGTTCTTAAGTACCCTTTTCACCACGATAGCCGGTGCTTCTTCCAAAAAGTCAGCGGCATCATCCACAAAGAGTTGGTTTATAATGCTGCCCACTTCTTGGTCCGTTATTGCACTGACGATGTGATTTTGCATCGTGGCCGATAGGTAAGCGAAGACCTCGGCCGCCCGGTCTTTAGGTAAAGACCTAAAGGCGACGATCGCGTGTTCCGCACTCAATTCTTCCATCAAAATAGCAACGTCCGCATCGCGTAGGTAGGGCAGTTCACGGCGGACCGTCAAAAAATCCTTATCCCTAATCAGCTGTTCCAAATCACGCCATGTTTTGATCTCCATGTTTTTATCCTCCTTTACACGTTTTGGAGTATAAAAACGAACAACATCCCGTCTATATGTTTGTGCCGTAACCTAGATGCAGGGGAAGGAAAGTATCGCCCGATGAGCACTAGCCGGTGCTTTCGCCGTACACCACCCCTCCTCGTTGCTCGTTCTCATACTCGGACAACTACCACTAGCCACTCATCTTCCCCCTTTCGCGCCAATCTACCCCTAGTCTAACACTTCTAATCCCGCCATGCAATCGGTACAGATGCCTAGTTGGCCACTGGCCGCGTTTGACAGCCGAAGTTGTGCTGAAAAATGCGGCTGAGAAATTCACCGACGTGCTTGATGGGTACCACCTGCACACCCTCTGTGAACTGAGAAATATCATCCCAGTTTTCGGCGGGAATAAAGACCGTTTTCAGACCCGCCTGTTTGGCCCCGTAAATTTTAGCGTGTAGGCCGCCTACGCCTTTCACCCGGCCGCGGATGGAGATTTCGCCCGTAACCGCAATATCCTGGGGAACGGGCAGGCCCTGAACCGCACTGATAATCGCGACCAATATGGCCACACCGGCGGAGGGCCCATCGATATTGCCGCCGCCCACCACATTAACATGGACATCGTAATTGTTGAGATCTTCGCCCGTTAAAGCGCGGAAAACAGAGGCAGCGTTAAACACACTGTCTTTAGCCATGCTGCCCGCGGTATCATTAAAACGGACCAAGCCTTTGCCCGGTTCTTTACTGGGAAACGCAACTGCCTCAATTTCAATTACAGAGCCCAAATAGCCGCTCACCCCCAGGCCTAAGACACGCCCCACTTCCCTATCGGGCGAAGCCTTAATGCCCACAAACGAACTGAGCCTTGCCGCTTGAATGACCTCCTGAACATCCTTGGTGGCCACCAACACTCGTTGATGCGGATCGCAGCCTCGATATAACGCGGCTCCGTATGAATCGGCCAAAAGCCTTGTCGCCCTGCGGCCCTCGATTGTGTATTCCGCGATCAGATCGGCCACGCCCGGCTCTAAATCAGCCTGGAGGCGTTCGGCCGCCGCCTTGACAATTTCAACTATATTAGGCGGGGTGAGGGGTTCAAAGAACACTTCCGCACAGCGTGAGCGAAAGGCCGGGCTGATTTCGGACGGATCCCTTGTTGTGGCTCCGATCAGGACAAAATCAGCCGGGGCCCCCTTGCTGAAGAGGTGGTGAATATACTTCGGTATTTGGGGATCATGCGAGTCATAATACGAAGATTCGAACAGTACGCGCTTGTCTTCCATGACCTTTAAGAGTTTGTTTTGTAATACCCGATCCAATTCACCAATTTCGTCAATGAAGAGTACGCCCCCATGCGCATCGGTAACCAAACCGAGTTTCGGTTCAGGCACCGAGCCGTCCGCCAAATCCCGTTTCGCCCCCTGATAAATAGGATCGTGTACCGAGCCAAGCAGGGGGTTCGTTACTTCCCTGGGATCCCAGCGCAGTGTGGTGCCATCGACCTCTACAAAGGGTGCTTCCTCCGCAAAGGGAGTGTAATCTTTGGCCTTGGCATACTGCAGTGCTAAGCGGGCCACAGTGGTTTTGCCCACTCCCGGAGGGCCGTAAAGCAAAATATGCTGCGGGAAGGGTGAACTAAGCTTCGTTAACAGCGACTTAATAGCGGCCTCTTGCCCCACAACTTCTTCCAGTGTTTGGGGGCGCATCAACTCCGCGGTGGAGTGAGCGAGACTGCGATTCTCCAAAAGTTCAAGCTCGGCATATTTCTTCAATGTCTGGGCGTTATCGGGCCCCGCCTCTTCTTTCAGCACCTGCATGCGGATTTCTTTTATATAATCGAGATGGCGCTCCTGCATTTTAGCGCTGATTTTCTGCTCCAATCTGTCCTCCACGGTCCGCCGGGCTAAAAGCTCCGCCAGATTATCCTCCAAGTCCTCTAAAACGGTGGCGGCCTCCTCCAAAGACCTTTGCTCCACAATTGTAGGGTCTTCATAGACTAGGCGTTCTAAAGCCAGAACCCTGTCCTCCAGCTTTTCCGACTCCATTAATTCCAAAGAGTCCAGCTTACCCGCCTTGATCACTAATTGATCGTGGCCGTGAATTTCAGTTAAAACCGTTAGTAATGCCGAAACCTGGTTTTCTAAGAAAAAGCGCATGTTAGAATAGGTTTTTTGTTTAAAATGACTGGTATCCACTTACGATTACCCCTTCACGCAAAAATTACAGCTTAACCCTCCACTACTTTCACTTTCAACGGCACATGGACCTGAGGGTGAATTTTCACCAAAACTGAATAGGTCCCTAGGCTCTTAATTGGCTCCTTTAAATCGATTTTCCTTTTGTCAATTTCTACCGCGAATAGCTTGCGCAGCCCATCCGCAATTTCTTGGGTAGTAACGGAACCAAATAATTTACCGCCTTCACCCACGCGCGCGGTAACTGCCACCACCTGATCCTTAAGACGCGCCTCTAAAGCCCTTGCTTCACGTACTTCCCGCTCCGCCCGAGCCTCTTCCACCTTTTTCTGGTGCGCCGCCTGCCGCAAATAGCCCGGTGTCGCTTCCACCGCCAGCCCCCGGGGAATTAAATAATTGCGCCCGTAGCCTTCCTTTACATCCACAATCTCGCCTTTGCTTCCAATGTTTTTCACATCAGCCTGCAGAATAACTTTCACTGTGCCAACCTCCCTAATTTTCTAATTCGCGCAGCTTGCGAAAATCAAAAATATTATCAGTAACTCCTAAAAAGACAACCAGCATGCCCAAGATTTCCGTGGTAAACAAAAACAAAATGAACAGCACCCGCAAAAAACGGCCCACATTTTTGGCCTTGAAATAATGCCATACGACCGCCAGGCCCAGCACAAGATAGGCTTGGAAAACAATCAAAAACGTATTGATGCCAAGAAACAGCAGCGGCGCCGGTAGAGCAATCATCTGGCCGGCCAAGGTTAAAGCCAAACCAAACAAGAAAACAAGCCCAAAATAAGGGGGCAGCGTCCATTGGGTAAAGGGTTTGATCCAAGGAACGGAGTCATCGCCCAGGCGTTTAAGAATCAGACGAACCACACCCACATTAAGGAAGGCGACGCCCACCGCCAAGATCAACAGTAAAGCGGGCAGGCCCCACTTCATAATAAACGGGACAACCTGCAAAAGCTGTTCGTAGCGGCCCATGGCCTCGGGCGGAACACCCAGGCCCTGAGACATTTCCATAGCCTGCTCGAGCGAGCGGACCAGCATATTTACCATTTCGGTCAGCATGTTTTCCCCGAAGATCAGGGAAAAAAGCAACATTTCCAGCACCACGACCGTCATGGTAGCAAAGACCCCCGCCGTCATTAATTTGGGGAAGGAGAATTTTTCCCTGAGGCCCATACCAAGCGCGATCCCGATAAAACCCCAGATTATAATGGAGATTCCAGAAAAAACGTGCCCGCCCACCAGCCCCGAGACAACCGCGGCCGCAAAGGCGGCAAAAATACCGGATCTAATGCCGTGCCGGTAAACTAAAATGACCAGCGGCACGGGGACGATCAAGGGCGGCAAACCCAAATAATCGCCAATGATAGTCAGGACAACTGTGATTGCCCCCAGCATGGCCCCTTCTGTTAAGGAACGTGTTTTCATAATCCTACCTCTTTTATTTCGCCATATTCGAAAAAGGAGCAGCTGAGCTGCTCCCCTGATTGTTAGTCAACCGTATAGGGCATCAATGCCATGTGCCTGGCGCGCTTGATTGCCACTGTCAGCTGCCGCTGGTGCTTGGCGCAGTTGCCGGTGATACGGCGGGGTAAAATCTTGCCCCTGTCAGTAATATGCCGGCGCAGGCGGCCAACCTCTTTGTAATCTATCTGTTCGATTTTATCTACACAGAAGGAACAAACCCGCCTTCTGCCCCTGCGGCCTCTTTCTCTTGCCATGTTTTCGCCTCCAAACCAATTCGCTTAAAATGGGACATCATCAAACTCCGGTTCGGGCGGCCCATCCGCTGACTCATAATCCTGGCCTGAACCATCACGGGGACGATCCAAAAACTGTACTTGATCTGCCACAACCTCAGCGGCCTTGCGTCTGATACCGTTTTGATCATCGTAAGAACGGATCTGCAGACGACCGTCCACCGCAACCAAACGGCCCTTATTCAGGTGGTTGGCACAAATTTCTGCCAGTTTCCGCCAGGTTACAATGTCGATAAAATCCGCTTCCCGCTCACCGCTTTGGGAAACAAAAGAACGGTTCACCGCAAGGGTAAAGTTAGTCACCGCGATACCCGACTGGGTATAACGCAGTTGTGGATCAGCCACGAGTCGCCCAATAAGAATAATCTTGTTTAACACCTTTTGTCACTCCTCATTCTTGTCTTTTCGAACGAGCAGATAACGCACGACTTCGTCGGTGATCTTGAGAATACGTTCGACCTCGGAAGTCGTACCGCTTTCCGCTTGAAAATCGATCACCACATAGAAGCCATCGGTGTTATCATCAATTTCGTAAGCAAACCGACGTTTGCCCCATTGATCAACTTTTTCGATCTCCCCGCCGACACCGGCAATGATGTCTTTGGTTCGTTCGATTTGGGCCTCTAGGCCCTCCTCGTCGAGTTTCGAGGCATAAATAACCATCAGCTCATAGTGACGCACCGCAGCTCCACCTCCCCTCTGGACAAATGGCCCTAAGCTTGACTCAGGGCAGGGCATGCTAATTATATCACCGTGATATTCCGAAGTCAAACAGAACACTTAAACAGCTTACCTTGGTTTAAACATTGAATCTAAACAGGACCACATCGCCGTCTCGAATAACATAGTCTTTCCCCTCAATGCGCTGCAGGCCTTTATCGCGGCAGGCGGCAACTGATCCTTCTCGGATCAATATTTCCCAAGGAATTACCTCCGCACGGATAAAGCCCCTTTCCAGATCGGTGTGAATTCTGCCGGCCGCTTGGGGAGCCAGGGTCCCCCGGGGAACAATCCAAGAGCGTGTTTCCGGCCCTTTAATTGTATAAAACGTGATTAAATCCAGTAGGTTTAGGCCCGCCTCAACCAGCCGGTGCAGGGCGGGTTTGTCCACCCCGGCATCGGCTAAAAACAACTGCGCTTCTTCCGGATCCAGTTGGGAGAGCTCCATTTCATAAGCGGCCGAGACCGCAATAAGTTCGCTTCCTTCCTCACGTGCCAGGGCCGATAAGGCCGGATTCACCCCGCTTTCGCCTTCTTCCACATTAGCTACATACATCACAGGTTTAAAAGAAAGAAGGGGCAGATCAGCAAGGGGTTTCAACCCCGTCTTGCGAAGCGGCACACCATTCTCCAGCTTCTTTGTGTAGGCCTCCAATAGCTCAAGTTCTTCCCGGTAACGCGCTTCGCCTGTCTTAAGCATTCTGGTTGTGCGTTCCCGCCTGGTTTCGATGGCCTGCAGATCCGCCAAGATCAGTTCCAAATCGATAATTTCAATATCCCGTAAAGGATCAACCGTCTCGTTGGGATTGATCACATCTTGGTCCGTAAACAATCTGACGACGTGGGCCAAAGCATCCATTTCCCGAATATGGGCTAAAAATTTATTGCCCAAACCTTCACCGCGGCTGGCCCCTTTGACTAAACCGGCAATATCCACAAATTCTATTGTATCACCCGTGAGAATTTGCGGTTGGCTCACGGCGGCTATTTGCTCCAACCGTGCGTCGGGGACTAAGACTACCCCTTGGTTAGGCTCAATGGTGCAGAACGGGTAATTTGCCGCAGGCACCTGCATTTTTGTCAGCGCGTTAAAAACGGTAGATTTGCCCACATTTGGAAGCCCAATGATACCAATGCGCAATCCCATAGAATTTTTCCTCCCTTAACAAGGTAAATTACTATAAACAGCGAATCTTAAGCAGGAAAAGGGGGAAGATCCGCATGCAGCGTTGGGCGCGGGGCGGGCTTATTGCCGCCCTCTACGTAGTATTGGTGTTTGCTTTTCAGTTTGCCAGTTTCGGGCCGGTGCAGTTTCGCGTCGCCGAGGCTTTAACTTTGCTGCCCATCGTCTTCCCCGAAGCAATAGGCGGAATCTACATCGGTGTCCTGCTGGCCAACATTTTGAGCGGGTTTGGCCCCTGGGATATCTTTGGCGGCAGCCTGATCAGCCTGGTGGCTGCCTATCTTACCTATCGCTACCGCCACAACTGGTTGGCCTATGCCTTTCCCATCATACTCAACGCTTTTTTGGTCAGCCTCTATCTCCGTTTTGTGCTGCAGGTGCCCCAGGCTTACTGGGCAATGGTTCTCACAATCGGCCTGGGCCAAGCCGGTGTTGTTTTAGGAGTGGGAATCCCCCTGCTGCGCTGGGTGCAAAACAACAAAGACCGCCTACAATTTTAGGATCTCCGCCATAACCCGCTCTCTTTCTAAAGCAAGAGCGGCAAAATCCATTTGGCTCGCATAATACTCTTCCACTTCGCCGTGACTCGCTTGAGCGCGCTGCAGGCTCTGCACCCCTAGGGCAATCAATTCTCGAAACAGGTTTTGATCTCCTGCGTTCTCCGCCGCTGCGTTTATCGCTGCCGAACCCGATGAGATTCTTTCACCTTCAACATCCTGCAGCTTTTCCAAGGCCGTTTCACTAAAAAAACCCAGTTTAAGGCTTGGGATGAGCATATGTTGAATCCTTTCCGGATTAAGAGGATAATGGAAAATCTCCACATCCAAGCCGGCATATTGGGCTTGGGCGGCCAACTGCGCCAGGCAGGCAGCGCTGTGTTTGGCCGCAGGTTCTGTAAGCACGAAACGTTTGCTGCAATGCTCCGCAATTTCGCCGACAAAACTTAAGTACCCGGCGGGTGTCAAGGCCGAAGCGAATAGGTGCCGCGCCGTACCGAACCTAAAGCACTTTTTTGCCGGTTTAAACTGGGCGGCCAAACCGGCCCTTATCCCGGCGAAACTTTCCCCGGGCTCATCATGGCGGGCGGCAATGTTCTCTTCTAGCAAGTTTGCGGCTCCGAAATAACGAAACGCCGCGGCAAAATGCCCCCGTTTCTCCCGCCCCGCCCGGATTATTTCCTCTCGGCGTTCTATCAAAGCCTGCGCGGACCAATAATTGCCCAAGCAGATCAGTTCATCGCGGCAGCCCGGCCACTCCGCCTCCAAAGCATGGGGCGCGGTGGCATCGATTATTACCGCCCCCGGTTCGGGAAAAACAACCGCATCCAACGAATAGGGATCGGAACTGCAATAAATCCGTTCCTGTTCGTAACCCCGCGCCTGCAAAGCCTCGGCAATATCCAGCATAAAACGGGACTTACCGGTCCCCGGGCCGCCCTTAAGCAGGTACACCCGCTTGGTTTTGGGCCCTATAATCTCCGAGAAAAAGGAGAAAAAACCGGTACCCGAATTTGTCCCCGCAAATAAACGACGAATGACAGCCATTTACAAACCCCCTTCGGTAATTGCTTGCTTTAGTATATTCCCCGAAAAAGGTCTGTGTTTATTTACCTTTGATCAACCGCACCAATCGATCCCTGGGGATGAGGATTACTCTACCGCAGGTAGTACACTTTAGCCTAGTATCTACGCCCGGTTTTAAGACTTCCCATGTCTGCCCGCCGCAGGCGTGTTTTTTTTTCAAACGCAGAATTTGCCCCTGTTCATGCATTCCAAACCCTCCACCATTTACCTTTCTTCCCTGTATTATAGCATAATCCCAACCTTTTAAAAAAGGAGTTCACAGTGTGGGGGAGAATAATTGGGGCAGACCTTTAGAGAGGATGACAATCTTGAAAAGAATCAACACGGCTCTTTTTATTCTAATCTTGGCCCTGGCGGCAACAGCTGTCCTACCCACGCTGCAGGCCCTGGCGGATGAACCGGTTGCAACTGTCAATGGTGTGGTGATCGGTAAAGAGGTATATTGGGAACTGCTCGAACGTAAGTTCGGAGGCTACGCCATCCAGGAACTGGTGGAACGGGAACTGATCAGGCAGAAGGCGGAAGAACTGTCCGCGGAGGTAAATGAGGAGGAGTTCGCCGAACTTATGGAGCTGATCGTCATGCAGCTGGGCGGGGTCCAAGGCCTGCAGCAATTTTTGCAGCAGAACATGATCACCATCGAGCAATTTGAAGAGCAGATGCGCCACAACGCGCTTTTAAGCGAGATGGCCAAAAGCGAAGTGACAGTAAATGACGAGGACTTAGAAGCCTGGTTTGCAGAGAACCGCCACCATTTTGACGAGCCGGAAAGCGTGGAGGTAAGCCATATTTTAGTAGATACGGAAGAAGATGCGGAAGAAATCTTAGCCGCTTTGGCTTCAGGCGAAGATTTTGCCGTTTTAGCTCAGGAAAAATCATTAGACCCGGGCACAGCGGCGCAGGGCGGTTATTTGGGGCCCATTACCAAAGGCTTTACTGTACAGGAATTTGAGGATATGGCCTTTAGCTTGGCCGTCGATGAACACGGAACAGTCGAAAGCCAATTTGGCTGGCACATTATCTGGGTGCAGGGCAAAACGGAAGCAAAAGAGGCGGTATTCGCCGAAAGCCGCGACCGGGTTTTAGTAGCCTACCGCAATACAAACGCCCTCGATCCGCAGAGCTATTTGTCTAAGTTATACAAAGAGGCAGAAATTGAAGTGTTTCAGACTGCGGACTAAGCCTAAAACGCACACAGCACAAAGCGCCCCGTTTTCACTGCGGAGCGCTTTTTTGTTTGTTGCCCTTGTTTTGATGACCTTGCTCTACTATTTCTGCCAGCGCAGTATGGGCTGCCTGGCTGCCCGCGCTTCATCTAGCCTGGTTACGGGCGTTTGCGTCGGTGCGTTGAGCAGCAGATCCGGATTCTCCTCAGCCTCTTTAGCGATAGTATGCATCACCGCAATAAACTCATCCAAAGTCTGCTTCGGTTCCGTTTCGGTTGGTTCAATCATGATCGCTTCATCCACATTAAGCGGGAAATAGACCGTGGGCGCATGATAGCCATAGTCCAACAGCCGTTTGGCGATATCTAAGGTCCTAACACCGAATTTTTTCTGTTTGGCTCCTGAGAGGACAAATTCGTGCATGCAGGTGCGATCATAGGCTAATTCATACGTGTCCTGCAGTTTGCGCATCATGTAGTTGGCGTGCAGTACAGCCGTTTCGCTTACTTCCCTTAAGCCCGCTGCACCGTGTGACAGAATATAGGCGTAGGCCTTGACGCACACCAAAAACTGGCCGTAAAAGGACTTGAGCCTGCCCATGGAGTGCTCGGGTGTATCAAAATAGTAGCGCTCCCCCTCCTTACGCACAATGGGGCCGGGTAAAAATGGTGCCAGTTCTTCACACACAACGATGGGCCCCGCACCCGGGCCTCCCCCGCCGTGGGGGGTTGAAAAGGTTTTATGCAGGTTGTAATGGACCACATCAAAACCCATATCACCGGCCCGCACAATGCCCAAAATAGCGTTCGCGTTGGCCCCGTCGTAGTATAGCAGGCCGCCCGCGTCATGGACTATTTCCGCAATCCGGGCAATATTTTCATCGAACAGTCCCAATGTGTTGGGATTAGTGAGCATTAATCCTGCCGTATTGGGGCCCACCAACCCTTTTAACGCTTCCACATCAACGCCGCCCCGCTCATTAGAGGGTACCTCCACAACCTTGTAGCCAACCATGGCGGTACTAGCCGGATTAGTGCCGTGGGCGGAGTCGGGAACAATCACCTCGTTGCGGTGAGTATCGCCGCGGTGAGTATGATAAGCCTTGATCACCATCAGCCCCGCCAGTTCACCATGTGCTCCGGCCGCAGGCTGCAGCGTGGTCTGGGCAAGGCCCGAAATCACGGCTAGGTATTCGCCCAGTTCGTACATGAGCTGCAGTGCGCCCTGCACACTCTCTTCCGGCTGATAGGGGTGCAGCCTGGCTAGGCCGGGCAGTGATGCCGCATCTTCGTTTACCCGCGGGTTGTATTTCATTGTGCAGGACCCTAGGGGGTAAAAACCCACATCGACGGCGTAATTCAATCTGGAAAGCTGCGTATAATGGCGAACCACTTCCAGTTCGCTCACTTCCGGCAGATCCACCGGTTCGGCCCGCAGAAAATCGCGCGGAATAAGTTCTTCCACCGCCACCTCGGGCACATCCAGATCCGGAAGGCGGTAACCCCTGCGGCCCGGTGAGGAACGTTCAAAGATCAACGGTACAACTTGTTTGGCGGTCATTTGATCAACCCCCTTAAAACGTCAGTGAAACTGTCCATCTCTTCCCTGCTGCGTGCCTCGGTAACAGAGAACAGCGCTCGCTTGGGCTGGCCGAACCTTTTTAGGGGTAGGCCTCCCAAAAACCCATGCTCCAGCAGCTCTAAGTTGATCTTCTCCCAATCGACATCGCCTTCGATCACAAATTCTCGGAAGAAGGGGGCGGAAAATGGAGCAGATAAACCATCTATCTCCAGAAGCTCGGCTTGCAGGTAGTGGGCCTTCTGCAGGCAGTGCTGACCCACATCCCGAAAACCCCGTTTGCCCACAGTGCTGAGGTAGATGGCGGTTGTTAAGGCATTGAGCGCCTGGTTGGTACAGATATTCGAGGTTGCCTTTTCGCGGCGAATATGCTGCTCCCTTGTTTGCAGAGTAAGGACAAATCCCCTACGCCCCTCGGTATCCTCCGTCTCGCCAACTATCCGCCCGGGCATGCGCCTAATTAATTTCATGCCGGAAGCGGCAAAAAACCCCAGGCTGGGCCCGCCAAATCCCATCGCGTTGCCTAGGCTTTGCCCATCTCCAACAACTATATCTGCACCTAATTCACCGGGCGATTTAAGCAAGCTGAGGCTGATTGGATCAACGGCCATGATAAACAGCCCTTTGGCGCTCCGGACCAGATCTCGCAGCGTATCCACTTCTTCCAGGCTGCCATAAAAGTTTGGCTGCTGCACAACCGCACACGCCACATCCTCCCAGGGCAGTTCCGCGGCGGCACTAAGATCAAGTGTACCCGTCTTGGCATCGAGGGGTAGGTAGATCATCTGCACATCCTGGTTTTCCAGATACAGCTTGACCACTTCCTGCCATTCAGGGTGCAGAGTGGCCGGCAGGACAACCGTTTCACGGCGGGTGACCGCGCAGGACATGAGCGCCGCCTCCGCTAAGGCGGTTGCACCATCATACATGGACGCGTTGGAAGCCTCCATGCCGGTGAGCTCTGCAATCAAAGTCTGATACTCAAAAATACTCTGCAAAACACCCTGGCTGATCTCGGCCTGATAGGGTGTATAGGCTGTCAAAAACTCTCCCCGTCCAATCAGGTGCGGGATTATGCTGGGGATCAGATGATCGTAAGCACCCGCGCCCATAAAGGAGGTTACAGAAGAAAGATCTTTATTTTTCTCGGTGAGTTGGCGGAAATGTTCCATTAGTTCCGCCTCGCTCAGCGCCCGAGGCAGGGGCAGGTCTTCTGTGAGAATCATCTCGCGGGGTATTTCCGCGAACAGTTCCTGCATAGTTTCCATTCCCAGGCCGGATAGCATCTGCTCCCTTTCTGTTTTGGTCAGAGGCAAATAACGCATTATTAAACCCCCTTCAAAAACTTTTCATACTCCTGCTTATTCATGAGATCGCCCGTTTGAGCAACGCCCTCCACTTTTATCTCCGCAATCCAGCCTTCATCATAGGGCGATTCATTGACTAGTTCCGGACTGTCCTCGAGTTCTTCGTTGATTTTAACCACTTCACCGGAGACGGGTGCGTACACATCGGCAACCGCTTTTACCGATTCGACTACTGCAAAGCCTTCGCCTTCATCCACTTGATCTCCCACTTCGGGCAAGTCAACGAAGACCACATCGCCCAGCTCGCTTTGGGCATAATCGCTGATCCCCACGCGTACCACATCGTTTTTGACCAATACCCATTCATGTTCTTTAGTGAAAAGCAGTTTTTCCTTCATGATTGAGCCTCCTTTGTGATTTCCCGGACATTGTTCTTCAGCTTAAAAAACGGCCTTTAATAATTTCGGCCTCAACCTGTCTTTTTCTGATCTGCACATTAATAACGGTCCCCGCTTTAGCGTACTCCGTCCGCACGTAGCCCATACCAATGGGGTGATTTAAAGATGGCGAATGGGTACCGCTGGTAACGGCCCCGATTTCCTGCCCATCCGCGCTCAGTAGGGCATAACCTTGCCGCGGTATGCCTTTACCCCGCATGCTGAAGGCAATAAGTTTACGGGCTGTGCCCGTTTCTTTTTGTGCCTGCAGTGCCGCGCGACCGATGAAAGGACCCTTATCAAGCTTGACGAAACGCCCCAAACCCGCTTCATAAGGTGTTATATCCTCCCCCACATCGTTTCCGTACAAAGGCATCCTCATTTCCAAGCGCAGAGTGTCTCTTGCGCCAAGGCCGATGGGCGCCACGCCATATTTTTCGCCCAGAACGGCCAGCTGATCCCAGAGCCTTTTGGCCAGTGCATTGGGGAAATAAAGTTCAAAACCGTCTTCGCCGGTGTAACCGGTGCGGGACACAAGTATTTTGGCGCCTTCATAATCCGTTTCCAGAAATGTATAGTTCTTCAGATCGCTAAGTGAAATACCCAGCACTTCTTCTGCCAAGGGCTCCGAAAGAGGCCCCTGAACAGCGATTAAAGCCAGCTCAGGCGTGAGATCCTTCAGCTCCGTTTCCGGCTGCAGATGCTTTTTTATCCATTCCCAATCCTTAACGGTATTAGCAGCGTTTACCACCAAGAAAAAGCCGTTTGTGGTGCGGTACACCAGGATATCGTCTATGATCCCCCCCTGCTCGTTTGTTAAAAAAGTATATTGAATCTCCCCTACCTTCAGCTGCGCCGCATCATTGGTAGTTACCCGGTTAACGGTGGCCAAAGCCCCGGGCCCGCTCACTTCGAACTCACCCATGTGGCTTAAATCGAACAACCCCACCTTTGAACGGACCAGAAGATGTTCTTCTATTAGTCCTGCGTACTGAACGGGCATCTCAAATCCGGCGTAATCCACCATCTTCGCGCCCAAAGCGCGATGTTTGTCGCCTAAAGGTGTCTGCTTCACTATCCTTCCCCTTTCCCATGCTTAATTTCCATAATTAACCTTTAAGGGCACTATTTCTCCACGGAAAAGCATTTCTCCTTCTGTCACACTTACAACCGATCATGTATAGGATAATGAACGAGAGTTGGGCTAGTTAAGGGGGAACAATAATGGGTTTATTGAAAAGGATTCTCGACCCTATTTTGAAAGCGCGCAGAAAGACGATGATTTTAATTTGGCGCAGGCGGCGTTATCGTTAAGTTGGTTAGGCACGCTCTGGGTTATCTGTTGAGGAGCCAGAACAGGACAATCGCGATCAGTGCGATCACCGCCCAGCCTATGCGCACGGTACGCCGGGCTTCGGGCGAAGTGCGCACATCCCGGCGAAACCTGCTGCGCTGCGCCCTATTGGCTTGTTTCAGCAGATCAACGCCCTTTCCGATCTGCCCCATTTTTCTATATAAAACACCAAGATTGTGAGTCGCCGCGGGGTTGCCCGGATCCAACACCAGGGCTTTTTCATAGGCGGTCTTGGCCCGATCCGTCCATCCCCGCTCCGCGTAAATATTGCCCAAATTGGAGTACGGATCGGCGAAATGAGAATCCAAGCGCAGCGCCTCTTCGAAACACTCCTCGGCCTGCCGCAGATCTTCGCGCCTGGCAAAGAGCACGCCCAACTTATTCCAGGCCCGGGCATGATTTGGTTCGAGCTCTATGACTTCACGCAGAGCCTCTTCCGCCTTGTCCAAATCCCACTTTTCCAAATAATACAAGCCCTGTTCATATGATTCCTGTGCACCGGGTGTCACAACACGTCACCGCCCTTGAGTTCCTTGTTCCTTATTATACCTAAATGAAAAGGGAAAAGCCACTAATTGGGGCGATAGGTTTAGCCATGATGCCAGCGCCGCCAAGCAAGATAAATCAAAAACCACAGCACGGCCAGGCCCAACAGGGGATAGGCCACCCGAATCAGAGAAGCAAACCCCAGGTAAGAACCTACGACGGATAGCACCACCACAACTAGAGCCCCCCGGGCCCAGCTGAGCTTGCCACTTTCAGCAAGCCGGCCGGTGAGGGCAAAGGCATTGGCCAGGGCAGTAGTAAACATAGAAGCCCACAGCACAAAACGATAACAGACAGCGATCGCGGGGCCGCCTAAAGCCGCTATAGCCAAGAGAGGCACCGGTTCACCGAGCTGGCCCGGGGGCAGGGTGTGCAGTGCCCAAAAAAGCAGTAGAATAACGCCGCCGAGCAGTAGGTTGGCCAGCACAGCCAGCGTCAAGCGCTGGCTTTTCTTTTTCAAAAGTCCCGCCGTACCCGTTAAAACGGCCACAGAAAACCCCAGATTGTAAGAAGCATAAAGAAGGGCCGCCTCAACACCCTGCCAGGGCCCCTGCCCATTCTGCAGCGCAAGTTCGGGGCGCCGGCCGATCCTTCCTAAGGCAAGCAGCAGCAGAAAGGCGGTTATAAAGGGTGCTAGCCAGCGCCCCACCGCCAAAACACCCTTTCTGCCGCTGATCAGGACAAACAGCAGCAGCACCCCCGTTGCCAGCCGGTATACTTCTGCCAGGCCCTCGTTTGGCGCCAAAGCGGCGCTGCCCGCAAACATGACCGCGCTGCCTACCGCAAGAATGAAAGAGTATGCCCCTTCTAAAATGGCAGCCCGTTTAAAGCCCGCCAGAGAAAACAGGCCGTGATAAGAAGTCAGCGCGTTATCATGGCAGAACTCCAAAATTAGGGCTGTACCGAAAATCAGCAGGGCCACGCTGAGTAAAATGCCAACTAGGCCACCTGCGCCGTAGCGCACAAAAAAAACGACCAGTTCCTGGCCCGAGGCAAAGCCGGCACCGATAACTCCACCCACGTATAAGCCCATCACGGCGAGTAGATCCACCCGCTGATCACCTCCGCCAGATCATATTCCTCCCCACCCCGTTCCATTCATGCATATCTTAACGGCAAACGGCATAGAGTAAGACAAGTATCCTAGCGCGGAGGTGCAGCATGCTCTTTACGAACGATGTCCTTGGCCGAACGCATTGGAACGATCCCCTGTCCGCAGCCCATCTTGCCATTGCACTGGCGGCGCTCCCCATGGCCGACGAGGTTGATGTTGTCTGCGTAGGTACCGATCGTTCCACAGGGGACGCACTGGGGCCCTTAATTGGTTCCAATTTGTTGGCCCGGCAGAAAGAAGGGCTGATTCCGGAGAGAGTGAAGATTCACGGCACAATTCATGATCCGGTGCACGCCCTAAATCTGCAGGAAACATGCCTGCAGATCAACGAAAGGGCAGGTAGAAGTACTGTTTTAGCAATAGACGCCTGCCTGGGCAGGGTCAAAAACATAGGCTACATTACTGTTAAAAGGGGCCCGCTGGAACCGGGAACGGGCGTAAACAAAAAACTCCCCGCGGTGGGGGACTTTCATATTATTGGCGTAGTGAATGTGGCCGGCTTTATGGAACACGTTGTTCTGCAGAACACGCGCTTAAGCCTGGTGATGCGTATGTCTGACGTGATTACGGAGGCCCTCACGATGTGCCTGGGCATCCGGCATCGCGAGGCCGAGGTTGCCTTGGGCAAGAGTTAACGGACGGGTATGTTCCACGTGGAACATACCCTTTTAAATTTTACGAAATAACTGCAGCAGCCGCTCCAGTTCTTCGTCAGAATAATAGTCTATAGCAATTTTGCCCGCTCCATTTTTATATGTTACGGCCACCTTGGTACCCAAATGCCTCTGCAGATCATCTTCTAAGGCCAAGATCTCCGGATCCTTTTGCGTCAATGTTCTACGTGGAACATTGACACCCTTTTTCAACCATTGTTCCAGCTGCCGGACGCTGGCCCCCTCACGCACTACTCTTTTGGCCAAAGCCAGTCTCCGCTGGGGCCGCTCCACTGAGAGCAGGACCTTAGCATGACCAACCGAAAGCTGGCCCGCTTCCACCAGCCCCCTTTCTTCCGCCCCCAGATTCAGTAGGCGCAGGGCATTAGCAATAGAAGAACGTTTTTTGCCAACCGACTCAGCCACTTCGCTTTGGGTAAAGCCAAATTGGCTAATTAAGCTTTGGTACCCCTCCGCCTCTTCGATGGGATTTAAGTTCTCCCGCTGCAGGTTTTCAATCAGCGCGACCTGCATCATCTCCAGATCTCCATACTCCCGCACAATAGCCGGGATTTTTTCCAGGCCTGCCAATTCTGCGGCTCGCACCCTCCGCTCACCGGCGGCCAATTCAAACCTCTCGCCTCTTTTGCGCACAATCACCGGTTCTAACAGGCCGAAATCCTTAATGGATTGGGCCAATTCCGCTAACCGCTCCTGATCAAACGCCTGCCTGGGCTGATAGGGGTTAGCCTCAATGAGCTGCAGCTCGATTTCCTGCACATCTAAGCCCGCGGTGTCCTCTTTCTCAGGAATAAGGGCCCGCAGCCCTTTCCCCAACCTCTGTGTACTCATGAATTTAAAACCTCCCGGGCCAGGCTGTGATAAGCCTGCGCCCCCTTTGATTTTGGATCATAAATGGCTATCGGTTCGCCGAAACTCGGTGCCTCCCCCAGCCGTACATTGCGCGGTATGATGGATTCGTAGACGCGCACCGTATTTTGGAAATAAGTCCGCACATCATCGATCACCTGCTGGCTCAGGTTTGTCCGCACGTCGTACATCGTCATGAGCACGCCTTCCCACTCCAGCTCCGGATTGAGGTGTTCCTGCACCATGGCAATAGTGCTCACAAGCTGGCTCAGGCCTTCTAACGCATAGTATTCGCACTGAATAGGCACCAATACCGAATCAGCGGCAGTCAGACCATTGATCGTCAACAGCCCCAGTGAAGGCGGTGCATCAAGAATTATATAATCGTAACGGCCGGCCACGGGCTCCAAAGCCTTCTTTAAGCGAAATTCCCGGGAGATGATGGATACAAGTTCGATCTCAGCCCCCGCTAAATCAATTGTGGCGGGCGCCACGTGGAAGTTTTCCACCTCTGTCTGTTCAATGATCTGTTCGATCTTTTCGCCCTCTATCATGACAGAATACATGCAGCGCTGCACGAGGCCCTTATCAATTCCAACACCGCTCGATGCATTCCCCTGAGGATCGATGTCCACAAGCAGCACCCGCTTGCCCTCCACTGCAAGGTAGGCGCCAAGGTTAACCGCGGTTGTGCTCTTACCCACACCGCCTTTTTGATTAACTATTGCAATTATCCTAGCCATTGTAATCACCATCCACAGGTTTTTCTACCGTTACGAGAATCCTATATTGTTCTGCGTCCTCTTCTTCCGCGAGATCTACGATCAGGCCACTGGACTTAAGTGTGTCCACTAATTGACGCACACTGTTGGTGAACAGGCGAATATCCTTAATAATCAGTTTCCGCCTACCCTTCCTGACACTTTTCCGCTCACCCCTGTCCAGCAGGCGGGCAATCAGCCGCTCCGTATCTTTTACGCTCAGGCCCTCCGCTGCAATTTTCTCGGCCACCTCCAGCTGTTCGGCTTCAGTCCGGAGCCGCAGCAGAGCCCGCCCGTGGCGTTCGCTTAACATTTCCCGGGAAATAATTTGCCGCACCTTGGCGGGCAGCCGCAGCAAACGCAGTTTATTCGCTATGTTAGCTTGACTGATGCCCAAGCGTTCGCCCAGCTCCTCCTGTGTTAGGTCGAATTCCTGCAGCAGTCGCTCGTAACCTTCCGCTACTTCCAGAACGTGTAGATCCTCCCGCTGGAGATTTTCGATCAGCGCATATTCGGCCGCTTCCTTATCCTCCACATCCCTGATTATGGCGGGGATTACCTCCCAACCCAATAATCTGCAAGCGCGCAGCCGGCGCTCTCCAACAATTACTTCATAACCGACTGCCCCGGGCCGCACTAAGATGGGCTGCAGCAGACCGTGGATTTCAATCGAGGCCGCCAGCTCCTGCAGAGCCCCTTCTTCAAACTCCCGCCGCGGCTGAAACTTGCCGGCAGCCACCAGCTCCAGAGGCACTGCCTGCACCTCTTCCTTCCATTTCTCCTGCCCCGTTCGGCCGCTTTCCTCACGACGCTGCCTGCTCAATAGAAGATCGGTCAGTCTCAAGGGGTTCACCTCACTTGTTGTGTAATTTATTCTCGGTTGAGGAGGGAGTTCCTTCCACTCCGGCAGGAAACAAAAAAGGCCGGTTTAAACAACCGGCCTTTTCTGGGCCATCCCGGCCCTGCGAGGGTAATTGCGGGAAAGAGGTTTTGTTTTTTGAAAAATCAAAAGGCTGCGCTCTCCCATCTCCAGGGGTAACTGCAGCGTTACCACCTCCTCCAGACGGAGGTGGAACTCCTCGCATGCGGCCATACTGTTAGCCACTTCCGCCTGCGCATCACTGCCTTTATAGGCCGCGAACACCCCTCCCACCTTGACGAAGGGGGCACAGAGTTCTAAAAGCACGGGTAGGGCGGCCACAGCCCTACTCACCACAAGGTCATAGCACTCCCGCTGTCCCTTGGCGCGGCCCGCATGCTCCGCCCTGGCATGATAGATTTGCACATTAGCCAGGCCCAAGCCGGCCGCGGCTTCCGCAATGAAGTTCAACCGCTTGCGGGTTGAGTCCAACAAAACCCACTCTTGGCCCAGCCCGGCGATGGCCAGCGGCACACCGGGAAACCCCGCACCTGTGCCCACATCCAGACAGCGCTGCACGGCAGGCCACTCCTTAAGCAGAATGCTCAGGCTGTCCACGAAGTGTTTGATGGCCATTTCATCCGGTTCAACTAAGCGGGTCAAATTAAGAGTCTTATTTCTCCGCACTATCAATTCCGCGAAGTGTGCCATCTGGGCCAGCGCATCTCGAGGCAGGTCAATTCCCAATTCGTCCAACCCCGCACTGAGCTTGTCTAGAAACATAGATTTTGCAAATCCCATTTTACTGCCTCCGTCGCTCCTGTTCTAGATAGACTAAAAGTACATTAATGTCGGCCGGCGTTACTCCGGAAATTCTGGAGGCCTGGCCAACCGAGGCCGGCCTAACCTCACCGAGCCGGGCAGCGGCCTCCCTTGATAAACCGCGCACTTGCCCATAGTCGAAATTACGCGGCAGCATTTTTTTCTCCATGCGCTCAAAGCGCTCAATTGCAGCTTCCTGCCGCCTTAAATACCCTTCATATTTCACATTGATTTCCACCTGTTCCGCCGCGGCCCGAGGTAAGTCGGGCAGTTCGGTGAAGCGGGCCAGATCCGCATACTTCAATTCCGGCCTGCGCAGCAAATCGGCCAAGGTAACACCGTGCTTTAAGGGAGCGGTCCCCAGCTCTTTCAATTTCTCGTTAACTTCCGGCGTGCCCCCCAACACAGTTTGATCTAACCGTTCTATTTCAGCTTTGATAAGCGCCTGTTTTGTCTCGAAGTCCCGAAACCGCTCAGCGCTGATCAGGCCCAGGGCATAACCCAGCGGCGTAAAGCGCTGATCCGCATTATCCATCCTTAGGGATAGGCGGTATTCCGAACGGGATGTCATCATCCGGTAGGGTTCTGTCACGCCCTTAGTCACTAGATCGTCAATCAATACACCGATATAACCCTGGGAACGGGGAATAACCAAAGCCTCCTCGCCCGCTAAATGCCGATGGGCGTTAATGCCCGCGATGATTCCCTGGCCCGCCGCTTCTTCGTAGCCCGAGGTGCCATTGATCTGGCCGGCACAAAACAGCCCCCTGATTTCTTTCGCTTCCAACGAGGGCTTCAGGATAAGCGGGTCAATGCAGTCGTATTCGATGGCGTAGGCGGGCCGCATGATTTCCACATTTTCAAATCCGGGAATGGTTTTTAGCATCTGCTCCTGAATACCCAAGGGCAGAGAAGTGGAAGAACCGCTCAGATAGCCTTCCTTGGTCTGCCAACCCTCCGGCTCCACGAACACCTGATGGCTCTTTTTGTCCGGAAATTCAACAATTTTGCTTTCAATGGAAGGGCAGTAGCGCGGCCCCGGGCCCGTTATGGCGCCGCTGTACATGGAGGTTTTATCCAGATTCTCCCGAATGATGCGGTGAGTTTCTTCCGTGGTGTAAGTGACCCAGCACGGCAACTGTTCAATCTCTAATGTGTCCGTTTCGAAGGAGAAACCGGAAATGTTAGGATCCCCGGGCAGTTTTTGCATCACGGCATAGTTGAGTGAACGCAGATTAACCCGAGGCGGCGTTCCGGTTTTAAACCGGGCAATGGGCAGCCATTTTGCCAAATTTTCGGCAAGGGCCACCGCCGTATGCTGCCCCTGAGGCCCCGATTCATACTGCAGCTCGCCAATATGAATGATTGAGCGCAAATAAGTGCCGGTCGCTAAGATGACAACGGGGGCAAACATTTTGACTTCACCCAGCAAGACAACCCCTCGAACGGCGCCACCTTCCACAATCAGATCGGTGACCAACCCTTCCTTAAGGAACAGGCCGGGTGTTGTCTCCAGCACATACTTCATGCGCCGCTGATATAACTTGCGGTCAAGCTGGACACGCAAAGACTGCACAGCGGGGCCCCGCCGTGTATTAAGCATGCGCATCTGCATCAGGGTGGCATCGCAGTTTTTGCCCATTTCGCCTCCGAGGGCATCGATCTCCCTGACCAGTGTGGCCTTGCCCGAACCGCCTATGCTTGGGTTGCAGGGGAGGAGGGCCACATTATCCATGTTCAGCGTCAAAACGGCAACCCGGCGGCCGAGACGGGCCGCTGCTAGGGCGGCCTCCGCCCCCGCATGCCCCGCCCCCACCACAATTACATCGTATTTTTGCTGCATCTGCCTACACCTTTCCGTCTCCTTATTTGCCAATGCAAAATTCAGCAAAGATGCGCTCTAAAACATTTTCCCGCACCGTTTCTCCCGTGATTTCTCCTAAATATTCCAGCGCACCATACAAATCCACCGCGATCAAATCCAAGGGCAGCCCCCGGCGCAGCGTAACCAAGGCTTGCCCCAGCGAGGCCTCGGCCTTTTGCACCGCATGTTTATGCCTGGCCCTGGTTAAAAAAGCCCTTGACCCGGCAAAGGTCATGGTGGAACCGCTGCCGATGCAGGAGAAAATAGCCTCCGCCAACCGATCAACCACACCGCTGTCGCCGCTGACAAGAGAGACTTCCAAAACGGGCCCAGATCCTAAATCGCCCAGCGCCGCCAACTCCCACACGGGCGGCAAATCAGCTTTGTTGATAAGGATTAAGCGGCGCCTGCCCCGCGTCCGCTTCAGCAATGCAAAGTCATCGCTTGTCAAAGGAACACTGCGATCGAAAACGTGCAGTACAAGATCGGCCCCATCAAGCAGTTCTAGGCTGCGGGCCACCCCCAGCTGTTCAACCACATCTTTGCTTTCCCTAATGCCGGCCGTATCCACAAGCAAGAGCGGTATACCCCGCAAATTAACCGCTTCCTCGATCGTATCGCGAGTTGTACCGGGAATATCGGTAACAAGCGCTCTATTTTCATCTAAAAGCTTATTCAGTAGGGTTGATTTGCCCACATTGGGCTTACCCGTAATTACTGTTTTCAGGCCCTCCCGCAAAATCTTGCCATCATCCGCCGTGGCGAGCAAGTCACGGAGTTCAGCCAGGCAGTGGACGATCACCGCTTCGATTTCGGCCAACTCCACTTCGGGCACATCGTCTTCGGGAAAATCAACACTCGCCTCCAAACGCACCACTATCTCAAACAACCGTTCATTAACCGCAGCGATGCGCCTGCTTAGGCTGCCTTCCAACTGGTCAACCGCCACCTGCAGCCCCAGCGCAGTCCGGGATTGAATAATATCAATAACCGCCTCCGCCTGGCTTAAATCCAAGCGGCCGTTCAAAAAAGCCCGTTTGGTAAACTCCCCGGGGTCGGCCAGCCTAGCGCCTAGTTTCAGCGCCAAGTTTAAAATCTCCCGCAAAACAACCACGCCGCCATGACATTGAATTTCCACCACATTTTCTCCGGTATAGGAGTGTGGTGCTAACATTACCAAAGCCAGTGCCTCATCCAACTGCCTGTTTTGCTCCACATCTATTACTTTGCCGTAGCGCAGAGTATAGGTGCCTAATTCACTGAGTTTCTCACCCCTGTTGGCAGCGAACATTCGTTCCCCAATCTGCACCGCCGCGGGGCCGCTCAGGCGCACAATGCCAATGCCGCCCTCACCTAAGGGTGTAGCTATCGCTGCAATTGTGTCATTGATCACCGCCATCACCTCAATCTCTATTTTATCACAAAATAAAAAAGGGCGTGCCCTAAGGCACACCCGCTTTCGGCAACCGGCGATTATTTGGGCAGCACTACTACGCGCCGGTGGGGATCTTGGCCCTCACTTTCCGTTTCCACCCCATCAAATTCCTGTACAGCTTGATGTACAATGCGGCGCTCCGCCGCGTTCATGGGCTCCAACGGCACCCTGCGCCCCGTTAAGCTGGCCTTTTCGGCCGACTTGCGGGCCAAATACCTGATTGTCTCTTCCCTTTTAGCCCGGTATTCGCCAATATCCAGCAGAATGCGCACCCATTCACCGCCCTGGCGATTTACCGCCAGTGTTGTAATATACTGCAGACTATCGAGTGTTTGCCCCCGACGTCCGATTAATAGGCCTAAATCATCACCGCTGATTTCCAGTTTAATGGACCCATCCTCTACAGTGCCGGCCACGTCCGCCGCAAACCCCATTTTTTCTAAAAGTTCTTTGACAAATTCCAAAGCCGCTTCCAGCTTTACTCCTTCAATGGGGGGCTTTGTACTGACTACCACTCGGGCCATTTTAGAGCCCAACAGCCCCAAAAAGCCCTTGCTGCCTTCATCTAACACGGTCACTTCGACCTCATCTAGTTGGACCTGCAGTTTCTCCAGCGCCTCTGCTACGGCTTCGTCCACGGTCCGGGCAGCCACTTCGATTGTTCTCATTACTCCGGCCTCCTTATTGAACAGGATACATCTTATTGATATAAGCCTGTTGCGCTATGGAAAATAGATTGCTAGTAATCCAATATAAGACCAATCCGGAGGGAAGACTAACGCTAAAAAACCCAATCATCAGCGGCATCATAATCAGCATTGTTTTTTGCTGAGTATCCGTAATTGTCATCCGGGACTGCAAGTAAGTGGTTGCCGCAGCCAAAATAGGAAGTATAAAGTATTTATCAGTCTCGCTGAGCATCCAAATAAGGAATTTCCCCTCATCGCCGAAGGGGAGTTCTCTCAGTACCCTAAAGAACGCCCACAGAATCGGCAGCTGGATCAACAGAGGCAGGCACCCGCCAAAGGGGTTGATCTTATTTTTTTGATAAAGCTCCATGACCCTCTTATTTAGTTCTTCCTTATTATCTTTGTACTTTTTCTGAAGCGCGTCCATCTCGGGCTGCATCTTCTTTATGGCGATCATATTTTTCGTTTGGCTGAGAGTTAAGGGATACAAAAGCAGCCGAACGATAATGGTGGCCAAAATGATACTTACCCCGTAACTGTTGGTAAACTGAAACAGACTCTGCAAAAGCCAGCCCAGCCCCCCGGCTAACACATCCATAATTTTACCCAATGCTTTATCCTCCAATCAACTCAACTAAGGAACGGGATCATATCCTCCCGGATGCCAGGGATGGCATCTACCTATTCTCAATATAGCCCACCACAGCCCTTTCCACCCGTATTGAGTGATAGCCTCCGCCGCATAGGCTGAACAAGTGGGATAAAAACGGCAGCTGCGGGGCAGGAGAGGGGAGATGCACCTTTGATACCCCTTGATCAAAAAAAGTGCTGTCTTAAGCATTGTCCTCACCTTCACTACCTGTAATTCTGGTCAAAAAACCAGATCCCTCCATAACCCGCCAAACATCTTGCTTTAGTTGGTGAAAGTCTGTTTGCGGAGCAGAGCGCTTGGCGCCGACCACAAAATCGTAACCGCCGACAACAAGCGGCTCCAGCTCGGCGAGGATCACCCGCAGCCTTCTTTTAATCCGATTGCGCATCACCGCGTTACCCATTTTCTTACTTACAGCAAAACCTACCCGACTGACCTCGCGGTCCGTGGGTAGGGCTGAGACCACTACGTAGCGGCCGAAGTGAGGTCTGCCCCGGCGATAGACCAAGCTGAATTCCTGCGGGCTCTTTAAGCGCTCCACATTAAAACCCCCTGCGTAAGCCGGCCCCCGTGAAAAACAAAAACCCGCGAACGGGCTCAAAACCTTCCTTAAGCGGACAGCCTCTTGCGTCCTTTGCGTCTCCGACGGGAAACGACCCGGCGCCCGGCGGCCGTTTTCATTCTGGCCCTGAAACCATGTAGACGCTTTCTTCTGCGTCTTTTAGGCTGATAGGTTCTTTTCAAACCAAACCCTCCTCTCAGTCAAGCAAAGCACTTCCATAGCGATTATATCTTATAATTTTGAACACTGTCAATAGGAAATCCCCGCTGCCCGTTATGCACAACTTCACAACAATTTGTTTGGAGCGCTGTGGAA
>CAZVDE010000007.1:0-17255 GCA_964626065.1 uncultured Clostridiaceae bacterium
AGCTCACCCACAAGCTCAGCGTTGGCTATAACTTCACGAAAGATGTGAAACTGACTTTGGGTAGCACGATCGTTCAAACATTTGAAGAACCTGTAGAGAACGATTTCACCTACAACGCCGGTCTCACAATCAGCTTCTAAACACAGTCGTAATAAAAACCCTCCCCGCTTTTTGGGGAGGGTTTTTTTACCCTCAAGACTAATACTTGATATACGAAAACTGTAGGTGAAGCGGGTGAAGCGATGATCGTTTTGGCAATAGACCCGGGCCGAGAAAAATGTGGGGTGGCGGTAGTCTCTTTGGATGCGGTCCACTTTCAAAAGGTGGTGGGGCGGGGCGGCTTTTTAGCCGAGGTCGAGTCCTTAGTAAAACAATACGGTGTGCGCCACATAATACTTGGGGACGGTACCGGGTCGCGTGAGTTTTACGAAGAAATCAAGGCATCTTTTCCGCTGTTTGCAGTAAGTATAGTAGATGAACATCTTACGACGGAAGAAGCGAGAAAGACATACTGGCAGGAGCAAAAACCCAGGGGCTGGCGACGATTTTTACCCACAACAATGCAGGTGCCACCTGAACCATACGATGATTACGTCGCCGTTATTTTGGCACGCCGTTTTCTAAAAAAAGGAAATGGAGTTAATTCTTGAAATCGGGCTAAAATTAGAGGTTTTCTCTGGGCCTTGGAGAAATAATCCATGATCGAAATATAGCAAAGAAGAGGGGGAAAGGTTGTGCGGCGCAGAATGATAGGTCTCGTACTCGTTCTCATCAGCTGTCTCGGTCTTATGTCCGGGCCGGTTTCTGCGCGTTCTTCTGCAGGCACTGCCTTGATTACCCACGAGTGGACATATTTTGCCATCGAGGATTTGGTGCGGGATCGTGACATTCCCCAAATGTCGGTGCCGGACGAATTGAACCGCAACCAAGGGGCTTTGCTTCTAGCCCGTCTATTGCAGTATTTGAGCGGAGACGAGCATCTTGAATCGCGGCGTTTTGGCTTGGCGAAAAATGTCTATTTAGATGATATGATTTTTACTTACAACCAAAGGGTTGCATCGGACAAAGCCTTAACGGAGGCCCAGGTTGAACTGCTGTATCGTTTGGTACTGGAGTTTCACCGTGAATTGGAAATCTTGGGCTATGCTATCCAAGACTTTGATCTGCTTGCCGCTGATAATTTATTGAGAAAAGCGGGTGGTGTTTTTGTGCGGCAGCCCCTTCTCTATTCGGAGCAGGCCCTGGCCGCGGCGCGCAAGGCGGATGAGACGGCGCGCCTAGAAAGTGAGGGTGCTTCTCAACGGAAGGTGGAGAAGGATGTAGGCGGTGCTTCCGCTTCGGAGCCGCCGAAAAATTTATGGACCGGCCAATATTCGGGGGCTAAGTACCTTCCTCCTACCAGCAGTATTGTGGTTCGGGAAAAGGAAGAACCGGAAGAAAATCATCAAATGTTCCAATTGGGCGGGATAGAAGTAAGCGGCGGCCTAAGAGCGGGTTTCACCGCACCACATTCCGATGATGAGGAAGGAACGGCTGAAGGTGGGGCGGGCTATGGAATTTCGGTGAAAATGGGCGAGTTGGCTTTGACAACCGCAGTTGATTTAGCGGTTGAATCCTTTGTTCCTAAATCAGCCAGCACCTCGGTGGACCTCAGTCTGGATTGGGCTGATCTGTTTACGCTCAGTGCGGGTATTCGCCAGAAAGGCCTTCTTTCGGGCGAAACGAATGAAGATGGAGAAGACTTACTGCCGGTCGTGACTTCTTTGGGGCTAATGGTACCTATAAAACGGGGTCAGCTTCATTTGGGTATGACGCAGGAGTGGGGTAAATCACATCGAGGGGAAGGCCCCGGGGTTGATGAAGAGGAGCCGGGCCTAAATACAGGCTTACCTAAGAATATAGCTGAATTGGGATTGACTTATGATTTTGATGGTGATAGTTCGCTGCGCTTCAACTACAGTTTGATTGATTTCAGCAACGTGGGGCAGGGTGATGCCCACACTAAGGCGGAGGCGAAGTTTTCCATTAAGTTTTAGTTTGGAGGGGTAATATTGAAAAAAAGTTTAGTGTTAGTGTTAGTGGCGCTATTGGTCGCGGCCCTTGTTCCGCCTGTTGTATCAGCTAATGTGACGCCGTTGGCATCGTTGGTAATGGTGGAGGAGCTGCTTTACGGTGACGCTCAGGCCGGAGCGCTCTTGGAAAGAATCGAAAAGGTTGAATTGGACATATACGGTGCGGTGCAAGAGGGTGCTGTGCTGACTCGCATTGACCGGGTGCTTTCGTTCCTGCAAAGTTCTGATGGGGGAAGCGGCCTGCAATTACAGCTGAACTTAGCGGAATGGGGCTTCTCTGCCATAGTCAGCGGCGAACAGGCCATGTTTGCGCGCCTAGAGGCGCTGGAATCCGTTTTATATGGCGGTATTCAAACCGGTGATATTGCCAAACGGGCAGAGCGGCTGATGCTGGATATTTGGGGAACAAGCAAGCTGGATGTAAAGAAAGTCAGCCTGCCTGCCCAAAGTCTCGTAAAAGTGCAGCTGCTAAAAACAATCGATTCGGGCCAGGCCAAGGCAGGCTCGGAGGTTGTCTATGAGGTTGTGGAAGATGTGGTTGTGGAAAGTAGGGTCGTCATTCCCGCCGGCGTGAGAGGTATTGCAACGTTAACAGAAGTCTCTTCCGCTGGCCGGCTGGGCAAAGACGGGCGTGTGGTGGTCGATTTTGGCCGGTTGAGTTCTTTGGATGGTACCAGAATTAAACTGCGTGTGGATGAGAAGGCCACGGAAAAGAACAAGTCACTGGAACTTGCCGCCGGGGCTAGTATGGCCGGGATTGTACTCTTGGGCCCGGTAGGCCTTGTGGGCGGGTACTTTGTCCGGGGCAAGGATGTAAAGATAGAGGCTAACGTTCCTTTCTACGTAGAAACGGAAAGGGCTTCGTCTGTTTCCGGTTTTTACTTCCGGCCCGCTGCAAATCTCTAAACAGCATCTTGGAAGTTAATGTTCCGCGAGAACCGTGGTCCGCAAGGTTCCCCGGTTCTCACTACGTATTTAGATATTCCATGAGTTGAGGTGTGGAGCAAATGAAAAAACTGAGGATAAGCACAACCGTAGGAATACTACTGCTTTTAATAGTGGCTCCGGGTATTCCGGTCACGGCCCACGAATACTTACTGGGCGTTGGTGACATGCTGCGGATTTCGGTCTGGGGGCATCCCGAGTTAACAACAGAAGTGGTAGTCCGTCCCGATGGCTATCTTACATTTCCGTTAGTAGGCGACCATTGGGCTTTGGACAAGACTGCCCGTGAATTAACGGCTGAATTGGAAGAAATTCTGGCGGACTTTGTGGTAAATCCTCAGGTTACCGTAATAGTGAGTCAGTTTCGCACGCTGCAGGTGCAGGTTCTGGGCGAAGTGAAATCCTCCGGTTATTATCAACTAAAGGCAGGTTCTAGGCTGCTTGATGTCTTGGCGTTAGCAGGCGGCCCAACGCCGGCGGCTAATTTACAGCAAGTGAGTGTGACTCGTTTCGGCCGGGACGAGCATGGATTTGAGCAGACAAAAGTGCTCCATCTGGATGTGGATGAATTTATCAGCAGCGGGAATTTACTTCATAATCCCCTAATCGAAAGCGGGGATCTTGTTTTTGTGCCTACTTCAGGCAGGGCCACTATTTTCGGGGAAGTGCGGCAGCCCACCAGCTACGATCTAAAGGGGGGCCTTAACATTCTCGATCTGCTTGCATTGGCGGGAGGGGCACTGGAGTCCGCTGATTTGGAGCGGGTGGTGATTACCTCGCAAACGGAACAAGAGCCGTTGGAAAAAATTATCAATGTGCGCTCAATGCTCGCCGGGCGGGTGAAGCCGGTGGAAATCAACTCCAATGATGTGGTTTTTGTACCAAAAAAACAGCAGGTGATGATTCTCGGCGCAGTCCAGCGCCCGGGAATTTACGAATTGCGCAAAGAAGATACATGCCTAATAGATATTCTGGCCGAAGCGGGTGGGGTGTTAACTCAAGGTGATGCGGGTGCGATTGCCATTACCCGTAAAGTAGGCGACAAGCAGGAGGTAATTACGGCAGATGCTGCCCCGGGACTTACCGGCCGAAGCGGTGGGGACAACCCCCGCTTAATGCCCGATGATCTTATTTTTGTGCCGGAAGGCTATCAAAACGCGCTGGTCCTGGGCCAAGTGCGCAGCCCCGGCTCTTATCTTGTCAAAGAGCAGACCCGTATTTTGGATCTGCTGGCCCAAGCGGGCGGTGCGGCGGAGCGGGCCGGTGAAGAATTATTTTTGACCAGAGATGGCGCCGCTAAGCGCATCGAACTGCGGGCCTTAGAGCGGCTGGGTCTGCAAAATGATAGGGTCCGGCCCGGTGACGTTTTATACATACCTGAAGGACGCAACCAGGTCCTAGTATTGGGTGAAGTGCGCAGCCCCGGTTATTTTCAATTCCGGGCGGGGGATCGCCTCTTAGACGCGATCGGCATGGCGGGGGGAATGACAGAGAATGCCCTGTTGGAGAAAGTCTCGCTGAGCAGGCGCACAGACGGAGAAACAGAAATTTCGCTGCTTGATTTCGGCCGGTTCATGGAGAACCGGTACCTAGCCGATAATGCACCTCTGCAGGGCGGTGACGTGATTATTGTACCCAAAGCGGAACGGGGCGTCATTGTGCTGGGTGAAGTTCAAGCCCCGGGGTATTACAAATTTGGGCCCGATTCCGGGCTGCTCGATGCTATTATGCTGGCGGGCGGTTTTACAGAAAATGCGCAGGAAGACCGGGTGTCTTTAACGCGGCAGACAGATCGGGGCGCAGAAATTGTGATGATTGATTTTACCGCTCTTGTGGACAAGCGTTACTTAGAAGATGATGCGGCTCTGCAGGATGGCGATTTAATCATTGTCCCCAAAAGCGATCGCAGTGTGCTTGTTCTAGGCGAAGTACGCTCCCCGGGCTATTATGTTTTCAATAAAGGGCAGCGGATGATGGACGTGATTGCCAAAGCGGGCGGTTTTACCGTCGATGCCGAACCGGGCAAAGTGGTTGTCAGCCAAGAAACTGATGAGGGGATAATCTCCGGTGCCTTTAATCTCGATCTTTCGCAGGCTGAAGCGGTAAACCCGGTACTGCGGGGAGGCGAAATCATTTCGGTGCCTAAGAGCAGCCGCATGGTGCTGGTGTTTGGTGAAGTTGCTCGCGCCGGCGCTTACACTCTGCCGGCGGAGGGCCGTTTATTGGACATCTTGGCCTTGGCGGGTGATCTCAAGACAAATCTAGGGACGGAACAGGTAGTGTTGACAAGGCAGACCGGTGCGGGAGAGCAGGTTTGGCAGGTCGCTTATGGCGAATTAATGGGGGCCCAAAGCGAATACAATCTGGCTTTGCTCGGCGGTGACGTGGTTTATGTGCCCGCCTCGAGACAGCAAATTTTGGTTTTGGGGCAGGTTAAAAACCCCGGTGTTTACAACTTACCAATGGGAGCCAGGGTATTAGATGCCATCGCCTTAGCCGGAGGCCCGCAGGAAAGGGCGGCTTTGGAAAACGTGGGCATCTACCGCGATGGCGCAGTGGATCAATCTGAACTAGTGGCCATGGGTCGCGATAAAATCCTGTTTACGGGTGATGCGTCTGAAAATCCTCTTTTACAGGGTGGAGACATTGTCTACGTGCCCGAAACGAAGCGCCTTGATTGGACCAAGATTTTCGGTTTTCTCGGGGGACTGAAAACCTTTAAGGATTTATTTGAGATAAGATTTAAGTAGTGAAGGGGGTGGCGAGATGGAAATGGAAGAAATGGATTTACGCGAGTATTGGGAGATTATCGTCAAGAAAAAGGCTATCATTTTTTTGATTTTCCTGGTGACGGTAATCGCGGTGACCGTTTACAGCTTCATTGCAACACCCGTATATGAAGCCAGCGCCACGCTCATGGTGAGCGAACAGGGTTCAGGTGCGCAGGCGATGCTCTTTGATGGGCTGGGCGGTATGGGCAAGAATTCCGCCCAAAACTACATGCAGATCATGAAAAGTCGCACTATCTTGTCGCAGGTACGTCGGGCGGTGGGCTTAGAGGACGAGAGCCTATCCAGCCTGGAAAAACGCCTGACCATCCAAGCGGTGCAGGGCAGTGACATTCTGAAAGTGAGTATGCAGTCCACCGATCCGGCCGAAGCGCAGGAGTTTGTTAATAACTTGACCGATATTTTCATCAATTGGAATCGGCATTACCGGCAGGAGGACAGGCGAAGTGCCCGGTTGTTCATCGAGGAACAGTTACTAACGGTTGCAGATAGCCTGGAGATCGCGGAAAAGAAATTACAGAGTTTTAAAGAACAGGCAGGTTTTGTTTCCCCATCCCAAGAAACGCTGGCAAGGGTTAATCAGCTGGCTGAACTTGAGGCGAAGTTGGGCGATGTCAAGATCGGCAGGACTGAAATCACAGAGAGGATCAATCAAGCCCGGGCTAAGCTGCAGGAGCAGGAAGAAACCTTGATTTCCAGCACTACCATTAGCGATAACCGCTTCGTCACCGAATACCGAGCCCGTTTGGCCGATCTGGAAATTGCCCTGGCCGGGGCCGGAGAAAAATACACGGCGCGGCATCCTTCCGTCCTCGCTTTGCAGGCCGAGATCGAAGATGTAAAAGGTAAGCTGACGAAAGAAGTGGAACGGGTGATCGGCACAGAAACAAGGACGATCAATCCCCTCCATAGAGAACTCTATGGCAGTATTATTACCCAGGAAGTGGAGCTTATGGCGCTGCAGGCCCGTGAAGCGGCTCTGCGCAGCCTGGTGGCGGTGAACGAGGATAAATTGAGCGAACTGCCCGCTAAAGAATTGGAGCTGGCCAGGCTAATGCGGGATACCAAGGTGCTGGAAGAATTATACATTATGCTGCGGACTCGCAACGAAGAAACTAGGATCGCGGAAGCGATGCAGACCGCGGACGTGCAGGTAATTGATACCGCTGTCTTACCGCTGAACCCTATCAAACCACGCATAAAACTAAACATTGCCATCAGTGGGGTGCTGGGCATTTTCTTGGGTGTGGGTACCGCCTTTTTATTGGAGTTTATGGATAATACAATAAAAACCAAAGAAGATGTGGAACGCCTGCTGCAGCTGCCCGTGTTGGGTGAGATACCCGATTTTGACAAAATAGATCAGCAGGGAAAGCGCATTCGGTTTGGCTCGAGGAAGGGGCGTGGGTTCGGTGCTTAAGCGTCGGGGCAGAGAAAATAACGAACAATATAGGCTGATTGTCCATGCTGATCCTAAAGCGGTGAGCAGCGAGGCTTTTCGCACTCTGCGGACTAATCTGCAGTTCACCAGCCCGGACCGGGAATTGAAGTCGATCCTGATCACTAGCTCGGGGCCTGATGCGGGAAAATCCGTCGTTGCCGCCAACTTGGCCATTGCCTGGGCGCAATCGGGCAAGCGTGTTGTTTTAGTAGGTGCGGATCTGCGTAAACCGGTGCTGCATCAAATTTTTGATATTCCAAATTTGCCCGGCCTTACCGGGTATTTGACCGACAATATCCCGTTGGAGAGGATTATTGCTCCGAGCAAAATAGTGGACGGGCTTGATCTAATGCCTTCCGGGCCAATACCACCCAATCCGGCGGAGCTGCTGCAATCGCAAAAAATGACGGATCTTCTGGACCAGCTGCGCGAAAAGTATGATTATGTACTTTTAGATGCGGCTCCGGTCATTGCTGTGACAGACGCCGCGGTGCTGGCGGGTAGGATGGATGGTACGCTTTTAGTAATTAGCTATGGCAGAGTTCCCCATGAAATTGCGGTCCAGGCGAAAACGGTCTTGGATAATGCCCAGGCCAGACTGCTGGGTGTGGTTTTGAATAGGGCCCCACTGTATCAGGGTCAAAGCCATTATTATTATTATCAGTATGGCGATGCGGAGTGACCTCATGATTGATCTACACACGCACATTCTGCCGGGGGTGGATGATGGAGCGCCCGATTTGGAAACTGCGCTGGCCATGGCCCGTTTTGGGCAAAAAAACGGCTTGAGTACAATTGCCGCTACACCCCACTTTAATTTTATTACCGCTTGGAGTTCAGTCAAACTTCAGGTGGCCAAGTTGAGAAGGGCTCTTGCAGAGGAAGGGATCGAAGTAGAATTGGTCCCCGGTGCGGAACTTTATATCGATCTGGAATTGGCGGCAATGGAAGCGCGGGAAATTCCCACCTATGGCGACCGGGGCCAATACTGCCTCATTGAGTTTCCCATGTACCAAATACCCATTTATACTGAACAGGTGCTCTTTGCGCTGCAGACAAAGGGCATCGTTCCCATCATTGCCCACCCCGAACGCTATGGTGCGGTTGTGGAAAATCCCAACCTTGTTTTGGAGTGGCTCAAGGCGGGCTGTCTGATTCAGGTCAACAGCGGCAGCGTTTTGGGGCGCTTTGGCCCTCAAATACGGGAAACAAGCGAGATCATGCTTACACATAATATGGTGCAATTTGTTGCCAGCGATGCCCACGGACTAACAAGGCGGGGCCTAAATTTGAGCGATGCCCACAACGCTTTAGTGGAGATGATAGGCCCGGAGCGGGCTTGGGCTTTAGTAGCGACCAATCCCGCCGCCATGCTGGCGGGCGAATTTTCCCTGAGCGAACAACCCCGCTCGTATACGAAAAAACGCCGTTTCTTCTTCTTTTAAGGTTCTTTTGGGTATACCCCCCTCCCGTTCTCCGTATATTAATCGGGGGGTGAAGCCGTGGTATTTTGTAAACACGCCCGTACCGAACGGGATGGCTGTGGGCAAGTAGAGTTTTTTTGCACCCGATTTCAGTGGCGAATGGACATGGAATTACTGGAAAGATGCGCATCCTGTTCCGAGTATAAACGTATGTAGCGGTGGTGCAGTGGGAGGAAAAGCGTGGGATTGTTGCGATGGGCCATTGTTGTCCTTTATGTTGCGGCTATGTTTGTTTTTGCAGGCAATGAGATCTCAGGCGCGACATTCACGGGCCGCTTTTTGGCCAGATGGCTGCCTGGGGCGAGCAGCGCGCAGATCAAACGTTATGTGCTTATAGTTCGCAAACTGGGCCATTTTGCCGCTTACGCCATACTGACTCTTTTGGTTTATTGGGCCGCTGCGCGAACCAAAAAATTGCGCCGCGCCACTCTGCCCGCAGCGGCGCTGCTAGCCTTTTTAGTGGCGCTGGCCGATGAAGGTTACCAGCGTTTTCTTGTACACCGCACGGGGGCTTGGCCGGATGTTCTAATAGACGGAGCCGGAATATTCGTGATGGCTATAGGTATAATGCTGCAAAAAAGAAGCAAGGAAAAAACAAGTCTGGAGGTCATGGAGGATGTTAAGGACGAACTTATCTAAACTGGTTGCCCTATCGGTACAGGGCCAAGTTACGCCCCCTCTGCAAAGGGGCGCGTACCGCGTGGATCGGGAAGGGGTCCCCTTTGTGCTGCCCGGCACGGGTGGTATCAGTTACAACGTAAAAGTGGGTGATCCCGCTTTTGGTTGGGCAGGGGATCATATTGAACCCTGTGTATCCACAGCGGCCACCATTGATGAACGGGGCAGCGCTAAAAATCAAGCGTATAACACGCTAAGCTGTGTGGGCAATGAAGCGGTGGTCATTTCAGGCGATGCCAAGGGGGCGCGGGGGGTAGTAACGGGAACACACGGGGGCATTGAGCATGTGATTATTGATTTTGCCGATGCGGATTTAGAAAAATTGGTCATTGAAGATAAAATCTTGATCAAATCCTTCGGTCAGGGACTGCAGTTTTTGGACTACCCCGGTATTTTTGTACGCAACCTCGATCCGCGGCTGTTGGATAAACTGGACATAGAACAAAAAGACGGGAAGTTGATCGTGCCGGTTGCGAAAAGAATTCCGGCGAAACTGATGGGTTCCGGTATTGGCAGCGCTTCAACCGCTTCCGGGGATTACGATATCACTACCACCGATCAGGCGGAAATCAAGGCTTTAGGCCTGGATGAACTGCGCTTTGGTGACTTGGTTGTGCTCGAGGACTCCGATAACCGCTACGGCCGCAGTTATCGCAAGGGTGCGTTGAGTGTGGGCATTATTGTCCATTCAGATTGCTTATTGGCGGGCCACGGGCCGGGTGTCACCACTCTATTCACCGCCATTGACGGCAGCCTGGCGGTACGTCTCGAATCAGAAGCAAACCTAGGACGGATGCTCAATATTGGGCGCTACCGTTAAAGAAAAAATCCCCGATTTGTAAAATAGGGGATTTTAACTACTCTTGCTTAAAAGGGCCATTTTTTCCTCCGCACTGACCAATACTTCTTCCGCCGCATTGGAGGGGCCGGGCTCCCGGCCCGGCATAATTCCCGCGGCCTGCCTCAATCTTTCATTCTCCAGTTTCAACCGCTTGATTTCCGCCAGCAATTTACGTATCGTTTTCTGATTCAGGGTAGTCATAGCGGCACTTCCTGTCCTAGTTTTTTACCTTATTCGTCAAAAAGGTAGGATTTCCTCTATAAAACTAGGAATTCAGAAGAATTTCCGTGAATTAAGTTCCAAGCATTCCGTTTTATCCAGAGCTTCCTCCACTAAACCGTCAACGTCCAATTCTTCTTCGGCACGCAGCGCCTGCTCTAGCGTGGGTTTGGTAGCGGGGTGTTTGGGCACAAATACTGTGCAGCAATCTTCGTAGGGCAGAATTGAAGTCTCATAGGTCCCTATTTGGACCGCCAAATCTATTATCTCTTGCTTATCCAGCCCAATCAGGGGCCTGTAGATGGGCAGCGAAGTTACGGCGTTAATAGTGTGGATGCTTTCCATTGTCTGGCTGGCCACCTGGCCTAAGCTGTCTCCGGTGATAAGAGCGAAAGCCCGTTCCCGCCGGGCTAAGGCAGCCCCGATGCGCAGCATAAAGCGGCGCATCAATGTTATGCTTAAGGAGGGAAAAGAGCTCTGCTGCAGCGCTTTTTGAATCTCGGTGAAATAGGCTACCCAGAGCTTCACTGAGCGGCCCTCATTGTAGCGGCTGAGCAGGCGGCCCAATGTGATTACCTTTTCCTTGGAGCGTTCAGAAGTAAAAGGATAGGAATGAAAATGCAGTCCTTCAATATTCACACCGCGTTTCATGGTTAAAAAGCCCGCCACCGGGCTGTCGATGCCCCCGGAAAGAAGTAAGATCCCCTTGCCGGAAGAACCGGCGGGCAGGCCCCCGGGGCAGGGGACTGTCTGCGAGTACAGCAGTGCCCCTTCGCGGCGAATCTCAACATTCAAAACAAAATCAGGTTCATGTACATCTACTGTCAGATGGGAAAAGGTGTTCAACAGATATCCACCAAGCGTGCGGCTTAGTTCGGGTGATGTCAGGGAGAAGGCCTTATTCGGGCGCCGCGTCTCCACTTTAAAGGTGGCGCCGGGCGTTTCAGCCACAACCGCGGCTGCACCGGCTTTAATCTCATCAAGATCAAGTTCGCGCCTTAATACGGGGGAGACCGAAACGATGCCGAATACGGTCTGCAGTTCATCGGCCAATTCTCTCCAGTTATTTTCCGTCTCCAAATAGATGCGGCCGAATGTCTTTGTAATCCGGCCGTGGGGAAGGTGCGCCAGGCCGGCGCGGATGTTATTTAAAAGGATGTTTTCGAATGTGCGGCGGTTGCGCCCTTTCAGGCTCAGTTCGCCGTAACGGATCAAGAGCAGCGGGTACATATAGATCTCCTCACATATAAATACTTCTGATTTCCTGCACCGTTTGTTTTAAGCTGTAAACGACATATTCCATCTGATCCAACGTAAGCTGGGGGGAGAGGCTGAAGCGGATTGCGCTGATCATCCGTTCCTCCGGAAGTCGGACCGCTTCTAGGACATGAGAGACTCCGCGCCGGGAGGAACAGGCTGCCCCCATGGCTACAAAGATGCGTTTTTGTTCCAGAAAGTGTACGAGAACTTCTCCTCTTATGCCCGAAAAACTGGCATTGATAATTTGGAGTGCCCCATCGGCGGGGCTATTAATTACCGCCTCGGGGATGGTGTGAATGCCCTCAATCAGCGCTTGGCGTAATTCTGCCAGATGTTCGTTGTTTTTTTTCTGGTGTTTTGTCACCAGGCGCACGGCGCGGGTAAAACCTACGATGGCGGGCACGTTCTCCGTTCCGGGCCGCAGTCCGTTTTCTTGGCCCCCTCCGAACATGATGGGCCTCAGGCCAATTCCCCGCCGTGCAAACAAAAGCCCGATACCTTTGGGGCCAAAAATTTTGTGGCCGCTGAAACTAAGCAAATCCGCGCCTAGGCGTGCTATGTCCAATTCAATTTGACCCAATGCCTGCACCGCATCGGCATGAAAGACGATTTTGTGCTGTCTGTCCCGATTTTCTTGTTTGATCAGCCCGCCCAGTTCCGCTATGGGGGCTATCGTACCCAGTTCGTTGTTGACAAACATGACACTAACAATCTTGGTGTCCGGCCGCAAAAGCTCCGCTAGTTCCGCCGGGTTTATTTTGCCGTACTGATCAACTGTAAAATAACTGACTGCCCAACCCAGATCTTCAAGATGCTTGACTGCATTTAGTACGGAAGGGTGTTCGATGGGTGTAGTAATAATATGCCCCGGATTGCGAACTAAAAAGGGGGCATTGGCGATGCCCAGCACAGCCAGATTGTTGGCTTCGGTGCCGCTTGCGGTGAAATAAAGTTCACGGGGGGAGGTGTTGAGGATCTCGCCGAGCTGCGCCCGGCAGGAATTGATTGTCTTTTCCGCTGCGACACCCCGCAGGTGGGGTGAGGAGGGGTTTCCATATTGGATGGACCAATAGGGTTCCATGGCCTGCAGCACCTCGTCGGCAACGGCAGTAGTGGCACTATTGTCCAAATAAATTTCCTTTTCCATGCTTTTGCCTCCCGGTACATCTCCATTGGGTATTCCTTATTTCTAGTATTTGCCCTTATTATCCTCTTTTTACTTGGGAACAGTCTGCACCGCGCAGTTGCCATTTTAGCGGCGTGGAGTACGCGGTTCATCATGGTTCGGGGCACAAAAGTTTTGGCACAACTTGGTTCGGCGGTAGGAAAATTTCCTTTTTTAGCGAACTATGTAGTCAGAGCATAGCTGTGGGCGGCCGCATCTCAGTGCTGCCGGTCCAAGTTGGACATATCTGCAAACAAAAAATGGGGGAATTAAAGATGAGACGAAGGCTTGGTCTGCTGTTGGTTGTTGCGATCTTGCTGGTTGGCTGTTCCACCTATGAGCGGGAAATGGTGCCGCCCAAAATTGATTTAGGCAGCTCGCGCCGCATTGCTGTTTTGTTTTTTGATAATCTTACGGATGATTATCCTCTGGTATATGAAGTCGAAGAGCGATTGTCTGAAAAGCTGGGCGAGTATTATCGTGTTACCGAGCCTAGGGAGGCTGATTGGGCACTGGCCCGGGTTGGATTGCGGCCTACTGAGACGCCAAGCGTTGAACAGGCCAGGCGTTTGGGTGAATTGTTAAAGGTGGATGCTTTTGTTTTCGGTGAGGTCTCCGGTTATTTCGAACACATAATTCAAACCCGCCCCTACCCGCTCACCTCCACAACGGAAGAAACGGAGGGCGGTAAAAGAACAAAGTATGAATTGGCCCAGTCCACCACCGTCATGGTCAGTTTTACCGGCAGGGTCATGTCTGCTCGTTCGGGCAACGTCATTCACCGGGGCAGGGCGCAGGGTGAAGAAAGCATTGAACGCAAGGTGCCCTTGGGCTGGTACCCGGAAGGCAAAGAACCGAAAGCCTGGGATATTCCTCGGCCTTCCAGGATGGATGTACCCGATGCCCGCCGCGCCGCTTTAAGGGAGGCGGTTGATCAGTTCACCCAAGATTTACTGCCCACATACATTTGGCGCAAAGTGGAAGAATGACGGCGGTCAAGACGGCGGCCCGGTTTGACAGGCGCCGTGTAAGATGCTAGACTAAAACGGTACTTAAAACACTCATCGAGAGTGGCGGAGGGACTGGCCCGATGAAGCCCGGCAACCGGCGGCAGCGCTAGGTGCTAATTCCTGCAAAATCCGGCGGATTAACCTTACCGGTTAACCGAGGGGGGTTTTGGAAGATGAGAGATACTTCTCTCGTTGACAGATCCTCTCTCCCCGGAGAGAGGATTTATTATGCAGCAAAGGTGGGTCATACAGTGAATAAACGATATACATTTACGTCCGAATCGGTGACTGAGGGTCACCCCGATAAGATCTGCGATCAGATTTCCGATGCAATTTTGGACGCCATTCTGGCCCAAGATCCGGTGGCAAGAGTTGCGTGCGAGACCGCAATTTCGACCGGGTTGGTCTTGATTTTGGGTGAAATCAGCACAGCTTGTTATGTGGAAATACCGCGCATTGTGCGTGATGTGGTCCGTTCCATCGGTTATGACAGGGCTAAATACGGTTTTGATGCAGATACATGTGCGGTGTTAACCGCCATTGAAGAGCAGTCACCCGATATTGCCCTGGGCATTGACGCAGCTTTAGAACAAAGAACGGGCGATGTGGATCGTGACTCTCAAATGGGTGCCGGTGATCAGGGCATTATGTTCGGCTATGCCACTGATGAAACTCCTGAACTTATGCCAATGCCCATTACGTTGGCCCACAACCTGGCCAGGCGATTGGCTGCGGTACGTAAAGAAGGCATACTTGAGTATTTGCGTCCCGATGGGAAAACCCAGATCTCCATTGCCTATGATGAAAATAATATGCCCTTGGCAGTGGAAAACGTGGTTGTCTCCGCCCAGCACCATCCTGACGTTGAACAGGACACCATTTATCGTGATATAGTCGAGCACGTAATCAGGCCGGTTGTTCCGGAGAAATTGTGGCGGCCCAATACTCGAGTGCTGGTCAACCCCACCGGGCGCTTTGTCGTGGGCGGACCCCTGGGGGATGCGGGCTTGACCGGCAGGAAAATTATGGTGGACAGTTACGGTGGGTTCGGAAGTCACGGGGGAGGGGCCTTTTCAGGCAAGGATCCTTCTAAAGTGGATCGTTCCGGATCCTATGCCGCTCGTTATGTGGCTAAAAACGTGGTCGCTGCCGGTTTGGCCAAAAGAATTGAAGTGCAGATCGCTTACGCCATAGGGGTTGCTCGGCCCGTTTCCCTCTACGTCAACACCTTTGGCACGGGTACCATTCCCGATACGGAGCTGGAAGTACTAATTCGGAAGCATTTTGATCTGCGTCCGGCGGTAATCATCCGCACGTTAGATCTGCGGAGGCCTATTTACCGGCAAGTGGCCTCTTATGGCCATTTCGGCCGCAATGATCTGGATCTGCCCTGGGAGAGGTTAGACAAGGTGGCCGCTCTCAAGGCTTAAGCGGGACAGTATAGGCGGGCAGGCCCCGCCTTTTTTTACGGATAATAGTCTGAATATGGGGAATTGACAATCGATTACAAAAGTATTATAATTGATTTGGGATCTATCGTGCAAGGAGGACATTCAATGCTGAAGCAATTAAAGGCCCTTGTCTGCGCGGTCCTGATCATGCTGTGCCTGGCGGGTGCCGCCGCGGCGAAGTTCGTCATTCTAGAGGTACATGTGGTTTCCGGTTTTGCGGTCGATGTTCCCGATAATCTCACCTTACCGTCGGTGGGCCCCGGTGACATCAGTGAAGATACATTGGACGTCACGGTCTGGGCGAATGCACCCTGGATGCTCATGGCCACCATGGTGGGGGAAGGGGATCCTAATGCGAAATTTGAGCATCGGTCTGTGGGTGGCTCTTGGGTCAAACTAGGTGAGATAGCGACAACAATGTTTGAAAGCGATCGACCAACGGGGGCAGACGGCGAAGAAGTAAGTATCCCCTTTCGTTTCCAGGTGGATTACGGTGACCTTCCGGGTGATTACAGCGTTAAGATAGAGCTCACGGTGGTGCCCCGGATATGAGTAGGCTAGTGTGTGCCCTGTTCATCATCTGCCTGTGTACGGTAAGCTGTTGGGCTAGGTTTTCTGTTTCTCCCGTTGTGGTCGAAGCCGTCAATGTGCAGGCGGGCGATAGTTTTCAAATCTTATTTCGGCAGCGGAGCGAAGAAACCATTACAGTGCAGCTGTCGCTAGCCCAGTTTGCCCGTGATCAGCGGGGAGGTATCGTTTTTTTGGAAGATGAGGCCTCTGTGCAGCGAGCGCGAGAAATCCTCAAAGTGATGGAAGATAATTTTCCATTAGGCCCCAATCAGCAGAAAATAATAGAAGTGGAGGTTGAACAAGGGGATTTTTCCGATTTTTCCGGGGTACTTTTTGTCAAATCGGATCAGCCCGGCATTCCCGTCCGTTTTGCAGTATTGTTTCTGCTTTCTTCCCGGTCGATGCGGGCAGGGCTGCCATGAGGACGCTCTTTGCGGGAACGCTTTTAGCGCTCCTTTTGGTTTTGTTCAGCGGAACGGCCTATATGGGCGGGCGCCCCGTAATTTCCACAGTTGTCCACCCCTTTGAACAGGCGGTGAGTTTTACTCAAGCCTTTGACCTGTGGGTTGATGAACCGGGCCGGTGGCAGCTGTCCCTAATCTGTCCGCATGGTTTAACGCTCGATCAGCCGTTGTGGCAGGGCAATGGGGGCGGATATGAAAGACGAGCGGTGGATATTGGAGTCAACTCGGCCGCTCTGGGCGAAGGGCTGCATCGCCTTAAACTGGAGATTATAATGGAGGGGGCCCAAGCCATCTTGGGCCTTCCTTGTGCAGGCGAGTACTGGATTTTACCGCTCAATGGGCCCCATGTTCGCATAATCAATGCCCGGGGCCTGCCGCTTGAAATAACAAACGAAGAATGGGTCTTAGTGGAAGAGGGGGCGGAAGTTTTTTTCAACGGAAGCAGGTTAGAACGGCCGCAGCAGAAGGCTTTGTCCGCTCCATCCCCGGCGGCCGCTGGCGGTGCGCTGCGCTGGGTGGCGGAGGGGCTGCATTTGGAGGCGGGGGAAAAGCAGGAGGTAGTGTTAGCTTTAACGGGGCCCCTGCCTGTAAGTCAGCTTGAGCTGTTCTGCGGCCCCGATCTGGCAATCGGCGGCAGCTGGGATCTTGGCGGCCGACTGTTGATGAGCGAGAGTCTCAGCAGTACCCAAAATGTGCTCAAACTACCCCCCTTAGGCCCCGGTGACCATCTGCTGCGTGGTTATGTCCGAGCACTGCTGCCTAGAGAGGCGCGGCGGACTTCTTTGCGGGCATCTCTGCCCGGCAGCGAAGCGGTTCTGGCTATCGCCATCGGACGTGACTGGTTTGATTTTTCCCATCTTCATTTT
>CAZVDE010000007.1:17355-59964 GCA_964626065.1 uncultured Clostridiaceae bacterium
TCGTTTGGGATCAAGATTTTACCTGGCGCTTAATAGCGAAGCGGGAAGAGTGGTTGCTGGATTTATCCGGCAAGCACAGCCAAGTGTTGGGCAAAGTGGGACCGTTATTGCTCACGGCGGCCGATGGGCGAATGACTGTGGCCAACCAATTAAACCATTATCAGGACTCGCAGGGGTGGCGCTGGTGGAAAGGCTTTTCTCGAACGGGCGGTGCCTGGAGCGGTGAAACTTGGGGTTTCACTTTCGAAATTCCCCGCGGGCGAAAACCGTATTTTTTGCTGCAGTATGCGGGAGCCGGTGTCCGCGCCCGGGTCAGCGCTGATGATGCCGTTTTAAGCCTGGAGCGAGGGAAACTTAATTTTGGTTTCAGATGGAAAACAAAGGGCCTGTGGGTGCGGGCTTTAGATCAGTCGTGGCGCCTAGATGTAGATCGGGACAGGCTGAAGCTTCAGGCGGCGGTAGGATCCTCATTCAACTGCTCGCTGCAGGCGAATTTCGGCCGAAAATGGGTATTGAGCCTAGATGGCGAGTTAACTGAATTTTATGTTGGTGGCGAACGCTTGCAGATGGAGGAATGGGGTGTTCGTTTCAGAATGCCCAACTCTGCGGGTCCTCGGCATGCCTTAACTACGGGCGCGGCTCAGCTTAGGGATGGTATAGCCCTCTTTGAAATTGCGCATCAGCAAGGATATCGTTTTTCCCCTCGCCTAGCCATTTACGCCCGGGCCACTGTGCGGGGGATGGATGGTGAAGTTCGTTTTAATTGCGGCGCCGGCCTTATTTACACGCCCCTGCCTCAACTGTTGGGTAATCTGGATTGGGATTGGGAGGGGGGATGGCGCTTTCGGGCGGGTATTGCCATACCTCTACTCCGCAGATAAAATAGGAGGGCTCCCGGGCGGGAACCCTCCTTATAGCTAAAAGACGGGGATAACTCCACCGCCATATTTCGCTTGGATGAAATCGCGCACCTCATCGCTGAGCAGCGCTTCCGCCAATTTTTGCAGATCGGGGTTATCCAGATCCCGGGCTCTGACGGCAATCACGTTTACATAGGGCGATTCTGAGCCCTCCAAAAAGAGCGAATCCTGCACCGGATTAAAACCCGCCTGCAGCGCATAATTGCCGTTGATGACCGCCGCATCTACGTCAGGCAGCACCCGGCTTAACTGGGCCGCTTCCAGTTCTGAAAATTTGAGGCCCAGGCTATTGGCGGTGATCGCGAAAATAGTTGGTTCAATGCCCGTTTCCGGGTCAAGTTCAATCAAACCGGCCTCCTGCAGCAGCAACAGAGCGCGGCCGCCGTTGGTGGCATCGTTGGGGATAGCAATCCGCGCCCCGCGGGGCAGATCCTGCAGCGAGGCAATTTTGTCGCTGTAAACGCCAAGGGGCTCGATGTGAATTCCAATCAGAGATACTAGATCAGTTCCCCTGTCGCTGTTGAAACCTTCGAGATAGGGGATATGCTGGAAGAAGTTGGCGTCCAATTCACCATCTTGGAGTGCCAAGTTTGGCAGGACATAATCGGTAAACTCAATTATGTGCAGTGTGATCCCTTTCGCCTGCAGCAGTGGAACGACTATTTCCAGAATTTCAGCATGGGGCACCGGTGTTGCGCCCACCTTGATTGTGGCTGCTTGGGCAGTCCCTACCGCGACTAAAACAAAGCAGAAAACCGTGATTAACAGTAGATTCCTTTTCATGATAGACCTCCTATTTTTTGTGGTACAGTCGATAAGCGATTTTGTCCCCGAGCATCTGGATGCCCTGGACCAAGACAATCAGGATAATTACAGTTTGCAGCATGATGTCCCCCCGGAAACGTTGGTAGCCGAAGCGAATGGCCAGGTCTCCCAGGCCACCCCCTCCAATGGCGCCGGCCATGGCCGAATAGCCAATCAGGTTGACCGCGGTTAGGGTGACCGCTAAAACCAGGGCGGGCAGTGCTTCGGGGATCATTACTTTATAGATGATTTGTGGGGGCGATGCCCCCATACTTTCCGCGGCCTCAATCACTCCGCGATCTACTTCTTGCAGAGCCCCCTCAACAAGGCGGGCGATAAAAGGGATGGCCGCCACCGTCAGTGGAACTATTGCAGCTTTGGTGCCGATGGAAGTACCCGCAACCTTACGAGTGAAAGGAATGATTGCCACCATCAAAATGATAAACGGAATAGAGCGGCCCATGTTCACAATCCCCCCCAAAGTGCGATTCAATGTTGGTTGCTCCAGAATGTGGCCTCTGGAGGTAGTGGCAAGGAGAATCCCCACGGGCAGCCCCGCCAGGGATGCTAGGGCAGTTGCCGCGCCCACCATGGCCAGCGTCTCTAAGGATGCGTCCCAAAGCATGGAGAGAGTGCGGGCAGTAAAAAAGTTTAGGATAGCATCTGCGAACAATTGTTTAACACCTCGACTTCCACCTGATTTTCCCGTAAGAACCCGATCGCGGCCTCAACCTGTGTGGCGTTGCCGCATATTTCCACCATGAGCATGCCGAAGGGTATCTCTTTCATCTGATCGATGCGGCCAAATAGGATGTTCACATCCACTTCATGCCGGCGGACCATACGGGAGATGATTGGCTGATGCGCCCTTTGATCGATAAAAGTCAGCTGCAAGAGCGTGCCGTTTCCCGCCGATACATCGTTGGGAGGCACGGTTGTCAAAAAACCCTGCAGCATGCGCCGGGTGGCGGGTGATTGGGGCTTGGTAAACACATTCACAACCGGTCCGGATTCCTGCACCCTACCATCTTCCAGCACCGCCACACTATCGCATATTTCCTGAATGACCGCCATTTCGTGGGTTATTAACACGATGGTCAGGCCCAATGTGGCATTAATCCGCTGCAGCAGCTGCAGAACTGACTTCGTTGTCTCGGGGTCCAAAGCGGAGGTGGCCTCGTCGCATAATAAAAGGCTCGGTTCCGTTGCTAATGCCCGCGCAATGCCCACCCGCTGCTTTTGCCCCCCGCTGAGTTGCCCGGGGTAAGACTGAAGTTTATCATCTAGTCCCACCAAATCCGCCAAGCTGTGTATCTTGGTGCGGATCTCCCCCTTAGAAAGCCCGGCTATCTCCAGCGGAAAGGCAATATTATTGAACACGGTGCGGGAATTCAATAGATTGAAATGCTGAAAAATCATGCCGATGTTCTTTCGCTGCTCCCGTAGTTTCCGCGGATGCAGATCGTTCAAGAGAATTCCGTTGACCCATACCTCACCCTGATCGGGCCTTTCCAGCATATTGATGCAGCGTACTAAGGTGGATTTGCCCGCTCCGCTCTGCCCGATGATTCCGAAGATCTGCCCCGCGGGGATCCAAAGGTCAACACCCCTTAAGGCGTGTACTGTTGTTGTGCCTGAAAAAGTTTTTACCACATTCTTAAGTTCAATCACCATGCTCCCCCTCGTAAATATAGAAAACCTCTTCCCGAAAGAAGAGGTTTATATCTAAATACACAAATAGCGCTACCCTCTCCTCATCTTTCTGGAAACATCCAGCAGGAATTGGCACCTCGTGGGCGTCCCTTACGGGGCCACCGGTTGCCGGGTTTCATCGGGCCAGTCCCTCCACCACTCTAGATAAGGTCAGTAATAAATTTTCCAACGAACACGTTAGCTCTAGTATAAAGCTGTGCTTAGCCTTTGTCAACCGGGAAGTTTTCCGAGAAATTCTAAACCATTAATCAGCAGGCGAAATCTACAACCAAGCAGCGTAGAGGCCTCTTTGCACATTTCCATCCTGGTTAAATAAATTTCAAAGAAGTCCATAATCTGACAAACAGTCTGATCAAAGGAAATTTCTAAAGTAATCGTTTCCCGCTGCTGCACAGAGAGTTTGGTTTCGATGATGGCAAGATTAACCCGGTCATGAATTCCCGGGCGCCGGTCATCCTGCAGCCTATTGGCCCGCGTGCGGTGGGCATCACTTTTGTCCGCCAGGATTAGTGCGGCCGAGATGGCACTCACCGCCCGGCCGATTTCTTCCTCGTGATTGGCAATGGCGGTCGTGATGGCGCAGATTTCTCCGTGGTCCATTCCCAGCTTGCTCAGCTCGAAATAAACGAGGTTTGCCCCGGAGATACTGTGGTGCTTGCGGTTAAACAGATTGCCCACATCGTGGAGATAACCGGCTATCGCGCCCAGCTCAACCGTTCGTTCGTCATGGCCTAGTTCGCGCAGGATGTGGGCCGTTTTTTCCGCGACATAAGTGACGTGGCGCAGGCCGTGCTCGGTATAGCCCCTCGCCCTCAGATAGGCGTTGGATTTTTCAATTAAAGCGGTAAAAACAGCATTTTCCTTAATGTCTTGGAGCGTAATCAAGGTTATCACCTCCGAATACTGTTTTTTGTTTTCCAGTATATCATCAACTCCCGGAAAGGCAATGGAAAGTTCAAAGATGGGCGGGAATTTCGCGGTTAGGCAGTCCTATTTTGCGGACAGAAGATGCTCTTGGCGAATATAATGGACTAATTCACAAATAAAGCTATTTGCAGGGGGCGGTCACATGAAAGGTAGGGACCTTTCTGTCCTTACCCCACGTGAGAGTGAGGTATTGCAGTTAATTGCCCGGGGGCTCAGCAACGGCGAGATTGCCTCCGAGTTATTTATAAGCAGGCACACGGTGAAAAACCATGTTAGCAGTATTTATAAAAAGCTCGGTGAAAATGATCGGACGCGTGTAGCCCTCCTGGCCATTAAACACAAGCTGGTGGAATAGATTTGCGGCCAATCGGCGTTTATCCAAGGGTAAATGCCGTTCGGTCCGGGCAGGATTTGGACAAGCGCAGGAAGAAGTACTAGTGTGCCCGGGGTTGAGGGAGGCTTCTTGGTGCAGAAATTACAGATTTTTGCCGTCAGGGCAGAGGGCCGATTTAGGTTGGGATTGATCCGGAACGCTGGGCATTTGCCGGGGCTGTTCAAAAAGGCAGAGCCCGATTATGTTTGCCTAATCACACCACCCCTGCCCAGTTCCCTGGCCTACGTGCAACTGCGGCTGTGGCAGCTTAGGTTAGGGGGCAGACTCAGCCTGTTTTGGCGTTCTTATCTGTCCCTGCAGGCGCCGTATCGTTTTACCGCTGCGTGCAGCGGGCGGGGCGCGCCCGGGGAGGTGCTGGCGCTGATCAAACAGTTTACGGCGGGCCGGCTTGTCACTGAGGCCAGGTTAATAACCGCCCTGCGCGGACAGGGGGTTTGGCCCGGCGAGATTGCGCAGGCCTTGGATCTGGGTGTGTACCGCGCCGAACTGTTTCAGTTTCCGGGGTTTAGCCATGTGCAGTGGGGAGGGTGTATCTGTACTCGCTGCGGTGGTGAGGATGTTTCAGAAGAACCATGCGGTGTTTGCGGCCGCCCGGACTGCCTAATCTGCCGGGGTTGTTCCTCCTTGGGCCCTATCAGAGGTTGTGATACTTTTATAACTTCCGCTTCGCCCGTTATTTCTACCCCACGGCATCCTATTGAGCTTCAACTTTCCTATGAACTTACCCCCGCTCAGCGAGGCGCTTCCACAGAATTACTGCATTTTTGGCGGGGCGAAGAACAAAGGGCCTTAGTCTGGGCCGCCTGCGGAGCAGGAAAAACAGAGGTGACCTTTCCCCTTCTGGAAAGGGCATTAAATGAGGGGGCCCAAGTTTTGTTTGCCATTCCCCGGCGCGATATTGTACGCGAGATGGCCGAACGGCTGCGCAGTGCGTTTCCTGCCGTAACGGTGGCGGCTCACTACGGAGGGCAGCCCCGGTTAGCCCCGGGAAATCTAGTGGTGGCAACTACCCACCAGGTCTTGGGCTTTTATCGCCGCTTTCAATTGGCTGTCCTCGATGAGGTGGATGCCTTTCCCTATCAGGGCAGTGAAATGCTCCGTTTCGGCCTGCACAGGGCCCTTGCCGAGCAGGGCCGATTGGTGGAGATGACCGCCACCCCAAGCGGAAGGCGTAATTACGCGAGGATAATTACGATCCCCGCTCGCTACCATGGGCATCCCCTGCCGGAGCCGCGCCTGCTGGCCCATCCTCTTCCCCATTGGGATCAGCTTCAGGCCGAACATATACCGCCTTTTGTTGTGCAGCTGCTGCAGGCCGCGGCGCCCTGGCTGGTTTTTGCCCCCACAATCAAAGCTTGTACCAAGCTGAGGGTAGTGTTGGGACAAGCCTTAAAGAAGCCGGTGGGGATTTGTCATTCCAAAAAAAGCGGGCGCGCCGCCATAATTGAACGGTTTAGGCGTGGGCAATTGGATGTGCTGGTGACAACTTCGGTGTTGGAACGGGGGGTTAACTTTCCCGGAGTACAGGTGCTTATCCTTTATGCGGATCACAACTTGTATAATGTCAGCACACTTGTACAGATTGCGGGCCGTGTGGGTCGCGCCGCCGATTATCCCCATGGCGAAGTAATCTTTGTCGGCAGCAGGCTCAGCGCGGAAATGAAAAAAGCGCTGCGGCTGATCCGCACCCTCAATAAAGAGGCGCGGGCGAAGGGACTGCTCATCAATGAAGCAGGTGCTTAGCTGGTTGCGTGCTTTCGACGAACTGTTTTTTCCGCGCCGCGCCCCCTGCCCCTTCTGCGCTGAACGGCCCGGTACTGCCTTAGGCCCCTGCCGTGCATGCTATGATTCGCTGGCGGTGCAGTGGAAAAAGAGCGAGATCCACGGTCATCCTTATTATTCACTTCTGCCTTATCAGGGCTACGCCCGCGATTTGATTCATAAAATGAAGTTTCAAAACGGTTTCGCCATTGCGGCCGCGCTCGGCCGGCTTGTGGGCTTTGCCCTGCGTGAGGAGCTGGGGGTGCAGCGTTCCGGTGTTTTGCTGCCCGTACCGCTGCACAGCAGCCGGCTGCAGCGCCGTGGATTTAACCATGCCCGGCTTCTTGCCGATAGTATCAGTGAGGTGTGGCGGCTTCCCGTTAGCGCGGGGATGGTGCGCCTGCGGCCTACAGTCCCCCAGAGCGGGCTGTCCGTGTCTGAGCGCAGGCGCAATCTTATGGGTGCTTTTGCCGTTTTACCGGGCGAAAACTGGCTGGACAGGCAGTGTGTGATCATTGATGATGTGATAACGTCCGGGTTTACATTCAGCACGATGGCCAAGATCGTGCAAAGATATGGCGGCAGGCCACTAGGTGTCTTTGTGGCGCGTACCGAAATAGATGGAGGTGGCAGCGGTGCTTAAGAATTGCAAGGAATGCAATCGGGTTTTTGCCCATCCCACACGCCAGCTGTGCGAGGATTGTTATCTCCGGGCGCAGCAGGCGTTTGAAGCGGTGAAAAAATTCTTAGAGGAAAACCCTCGTGCCACAGTGGCTGAGGTGGCTGAGGCAACGGAAGTTGATGTGGAAACAATCTACGAGTACATTAAGCAGGGCCGGTTGAGCGTGGTTCCCAAAGATGCCGGTCTGAACTGCCAGATCTGCGGAACACAGATAGAAAAAGGGCGGGTTTGCGCCAAATGCCGGTCTGAGCTGCGGGAAGATCCTTTGGCCGCGGCCGCAAGCGAAGCGGAAATGCGGACGAGCGGTTCTCGCATGCATTATCTTGGTGCTGAAATCAAAAGAAGAAGGCGCTAAAGCTTTGCGGTGAATTGGCCGAAAGAATAGTAAGGACAGAAAGGGGTCTGGGTAAGGATGATTATCTCTAATAAAGCGGCCGTGCAGCGCATCGCCCGAGTTTACCAGGAACAGAGAAAAGCGGATCGGGTGCAGAAAAAAGGAGCAAGCCCCTCTTTTCGCGATGAGGTGACTTTATCTTCCGAGAGTAAAGAAATAAGGGCCATGCTGCAAAAACTCGATGCTGTACCCGACATAAGGCCAAAGGCCGAAGAAATTAAACTGGCGGTGGAGCGGGGCACTTATCAGATTTCGCCGCAGCAAATCGCGCAAAAAATCTTGGCTGCCTGGAGTAGGGATTAAGATGACGGTCTGGAACGATTTGCTTTCCGTATTACAAACCGAAAACGAACTGCTGCGCTCACTGATTGCCCTGGGCGGGGAAAAACAGGAAAAAATCAATGATGCGGATGCGGTTATGCGCATTGCCGGTGAAGAACAGGCTCTACTGCAGCGCTTAGAAGAAGTGGATCGAGAGAGAGCCGTTCTCTATGATGTGGTGGCCCCGGGCCAAGACCTGGAAGACTGGCTGCCCGGCTTAGATGAGAGGCAGCAGGAGCAGGCGGGCCCGCTTTTTTTGGAACTTGCGGAAAGCGTGGGCGCTTTGCGATCGCTTAATAATTTAAATCAAGAGCTTTTGGCCCAGTCCCTCAATTATGTGCAGTTTTCTCTAAACCTGCTCATGGGCGATGAAAGTTCCGGCACGTACGCACGGCAGGGAACTACTTCTCCCAGGAAATCAATTTTTGATCGAAAGGTGTAGCTTGTTATGAGGACAACTTTCAGCGGAATTTCCATAGCACTGCGCGCCCTTCAGGCCCAGCAGCTTTCTTTAGACGTTACGGGCCATAATGTGGCTAACGCCAACAATCCCCATTATTCTCGGCAGACTGCGCTGCATGCCGCAACAAAACCCTATCCAACGCCCATGCTCGGCTATACCCCTTCCACGGGGCAGTTGGGAACAGGCGTGCAGGTGAGCCAGATTAACCGTATGCGGGACAGTTTTGTCGATCTGCGCCTGCGGCAGCAGCTGCATAGCTTCCACTATTGGGATACGCTGCAGGATGGCCTGTCTCAGGTGGAGCTGTTTTTTAATGAGCCGAGCGAAAACGGGATTCACCATGCGCTGGATCAATTCTGGGATTCGCTGCAAGATCTGAGTAGAGAACCCGAGTTTGCTTCGGTGCGCGAGGTAGTGGTGCAGAGGGCTCAGGTGCTGGTGGAGTCCATTGGCAACACACGGGGCCAACTGCAGGATTTGCGAGAAAACATCAACAGAAATATTCCCTTAAAAATAAGTGAAATCAACTCTTTAGCCGCGCGACTGGCCGATATTAATGTACAAATCGGCAAGATCAGTGCCACCGGCAGCTTGCCCAACGATCTGATGGATACAAGAGATGCTCTCTTAGAGGATTTATCACAGTTGGTAGATATTGAGGTTGTCCAAGACCATGCCCACATGGTAGGTGTGACAATCGGCGGCGCCAGCCTGGTGCACAGGGGCACTTCCTATAGTATGACAACGGGCGGTGTTACCGATGTGGCCGGCAACTACACCAAGAACAAAATCTACTGGGCAGCCACGGGTAATGAGGTGGAAATCAGTGCGGGTGAAGTTGCGGGCATGCTGCGCTTAAGGGATGACGAAATTCAGAAGGCCCTTGACGATCTAGATGATTGGACACGGGACTTTGCCGAAACCTTTAACGCAATTCATGCAGAAGGCTGGGATTTGTACGGGAATGAATATGAAGAAGGGGATGACCTAATTATTACTGTCCCGGACTTCTTTTCAATCCCCCCCGAAGGCACGGTACCCCATCTTACCGCGGCTAATATCGAAGTGAACCGAGCCATTGCCAACAATGTAAATTTGATCAGGGCCAGTTCGCTCCAGGGTCATGCGGGTAACGGGGCCAACGCTCTTAAACTGGCGCGACTGCGTTTTGACCGCACGATTGAAGTGGGCGTGGGTGCTCGGGGCGCCGATTCAAAAATCACCATTGCGGATGCTTTCAATGCCATTATTTCTAAGCTGGGCGTGAACACTCAAAAGGCGATTAAAATGTCCGAAAACGAGGAGACTTTAACGGGCCATCTGCGCAATTTAAAGGAATCCGTCTCCGGAGTGAGCCTAGATGAAGAAATGGCCAATATGATCCGGTTTCAACATGCTTACAGCGCCGCGGCCCGGATGATGACGGCGGTGGATGAAACGCTGGATACGCTGATCAACCGTTTGGGCGTTGTGGGGCGTTAGGAGGGTGACAGATGCGGGTTACAAATAGGACGATGACCAACAATCTGCTGTTAAACCTCAATCGCGGCATGGGCCGCTTAGAGCGCATTAATCAGCAGTTGAGTTCTAAAAAGCAAATCAATTTACCTTCGGATGATCCTGTCAAAGCCGGGATAATCCTTAGGATGCACAGCTCGGTGCGGGAAACGGACCAGTATTTGCGCAATGTGGATTCGGCCGCATCTTGGCTGGACGCCTCGGACATCGTATTCAAGGATGTCCTCTCCGTTATTCACCGAGCCAAAGAGCTCGCCAATAGGGGGGCTTCCACCCATTTAGATGAGACATCGAAAAAGGCACTGGCCGATGAAGTTTTTCAATTACATGACAGCCTTCTGCAGTTGGCCAACTCCACTCACGGCGGCCGTTATCTCTTCGCGGGGCAGCATACCCAAACGGTACCCTTCGAATTGGTGGAAGAAAGTGAAGAGGGCCGAATTCCGGATGTTGTGTACTTACAGGATGTGGACTCGGATCATGCAGATGTGAGGTCACTCGAATTCGAAATAGGTGTGGGCGTGACGATGGGTGTTAATGTGGATGCGGAGGCTCTTTTTGATGACATCTTTTCTGCCCTGCAAATCTTACACGCCGAGCTGAGCGGTTTGGACAGCGGTGAGGAAAGATCCCCCATGGGGCTTTTAGATGATGCTTTAGATACTGTACTGCAGCAGGTATCCGAATTGGGCGGCAAGCAAAACAGGGTGGGTCTTGCCAGGGAAAGGCTTCTCGATCTGAGGCTGAATGTGAAGAAGATCCTTTCGCAGGAGGAGGATTTGGATTACGCGGAAGCCATAATGGATCTGAAAATGGAGGAGTTTGCCTACCGCACGGCCCTTTCGGTGGGGGCCCGCATTATTCAACCCTCTTTAATAGATTTTCTGCGCTGAGTAGGATAGCACCATGAGGCTGACTATTAGCACCACCTATCCTAGTGCAAAAATTAAGACACATCTGCCTGAGGCGCGGATTAAACAGAAAATTATTCAAGTGAAAATTGACAGAAACACGCCTTTGGTGGAGATTGATCAGCGGCAGAGTTATGGGGAGTTGGGTTTGGGCGGTTATGCTGAATTCAATACGAAAATAAGGGAAAAGAATTTCCAAGAGGCGTTAGCCGGAATTGCCCGCTTGGCTCAGGAAGGCGATGAAGTCATGAATCGGGCCGGCCTGTTTTTAGAGGAAATGATTTTCGCTGATCTTGCCAAGAGGCGCTGGGCGGAGGATATACCGGAATTGAACGTGCAGGCGGCCCCCCGCACCAGGCCCACGATTAAATTCCATCATGAACAGAGCATTACTTGGGAGCCGGGAGGGGCCGAAATAGAATTTTATCTGCGTCCGCCCCATATTGACTGGCAGTTGGGGAAAACAAAACTGGACGTAACAGGATGAAAATGGGGTTGATAGAATGGAATTGCAGACTAAAATAGGCGCTTTACAGGTCAAGGAAGAGGAGATTATTAATTTTCCCATGGGCCTTTTAGGTTTCGGAGATCTGCATAGGTACATTGTTGTCAAAAAAGAAGACAGCCTGTTTAGCTTTCTGCAGTCTGTGGATGAACCGGATTTAACGTTTGTGCTCATCATGCCCGAGCTTGTGGTTGGCGATTATTCCGTTAAGCTGCAGGCGGAAGAAATCGAACTCTTACAGATTAAATCGCCACGGGACGGCAGTATTTATGCCATTGTAACGGTACCGGAAAATGTGGCCGCCATGACTGTCAATTTGCAGGCTCCCATAGTCATCAATACCAAAGATAGGTATGGGGCGCAGATAGTCATTCCGGACGGCCCGTATCACACTAAGCACAATCTTTTAGCGGAAATGCAGAAGAATGAATTTCTGCGGATAAAGAGTTCGGAAGCGCAGGAAAAACAGCCGGAGGTTCAAGAATCGGTCTAATTCTGGACTAATTCGGAAAGAATAAAGTCCAGGGAGGGACAAGGCATGTTGGTATTGACACGTAAGGTTGACCAGAGCATTATGATTGGGGATCACATTCGTATTATGGTGGTGGAGGTCAGAGGCGATCAGGTTAAGATCGGTATTGATGCCCCCCGCCACATCATGGTCCACCGCCAGGAGATTTATCAAGAAATCCAAGCGGAGAACAAACAGGCCGTCTTGAAACGGGAAATTGATCTTGATGCGTTAGAGAAAGTCATCAGTGACTCATAAGCCTAAATTAAAAGGGAGTTTAAGGGGGGCAGGTGGATGGTTATGAAAGTGCAGCCTAGGGTCGATGCGGTGGATGTGGAACGGATACAAGCACAGCCGAGAGTTGTGCCTGAAACGGCAACACAAACCATTAAACCGGAGGAAAAGAAGACGAGCTTGGAAATAATAGTTGATCAGGTTGAAGTGGAAGCCGCGGTGGACAGCATCAATGGGGCAATCGAACATGTCCACCGAGGCCTGCGGTTTGTTGTCCACGAAGACACAAACCGCATGATGGTCAGGGTTGTGGATGTGCTTACGGATGAAGTAATCAAGGAGATCCCCCCGGAGGAGGTCTTGGATACCGCGGCCCGAATTCGCGAGATGATCGGTGTACTAATTGACCAAAAAGCGTAAAAACGGGGGGGAAGGCAATGAGTGTTCACGCTTATCAAGCGTATAGGCAGACCCAGGTCTCAACGGCATCGCAGGGTGAGTTATTAATTATGCTGTACGACGGTGCCCTGCGTTTTGCCCGCCAGGCTCGGGAACATCTGGTGAACAATGAGTTAGAACGGGCAAATGAAAAATTGATCAGGGCTCAAGATATAGTAAACGAGTTGAATTTCTCTTTGAATATGGATGCGGGGGAAATTGCACTTAATTTAGGGCGCCTTTACGATTATATTTACGACCTGCTCGTACAGGCCAACATTAAGAAGGAACCGGAGAAAATTGATATTGCCCTGCAGATGCTCGATGGGCTGAGGGATACTTGGTCGCAGGTGGTGTCGTAGGGTGATGGAGACAATGGGCGCCAAAATCAAAGAGCTGACCGCGCACTACACCGAACAGCTGAAATTATATAAGCGGATTCAAGAAGTGGGCTTGCAAGAAAAAGGCCTTATTGCGCAGGGCCGTTTCGCCTTGCTGTTAGAGGTGCTCAAAGAGAAGGGCGAACTAATGAAAGAGGCCTCGGGCTACGATGCTAAAATCAAAGCGGGCCAGGCCGATGTGGCCCGCCATTTTGGCTTAGATTCGTTTTCGCTACCTCGGTTGAAGCACGCCGCTCCGGCTGCTTACCGAAAGGAAGTAGGGGCTTTGCAGGCTGTTGTGGCGGAATTGGTACCGGTGCTGGAAGACCTGGAAGAACAGGAGCGCCGCAACGAGGCCCTGCTGGGTGAATTCTTGGAACAGGCCAACGATCCGGGGATCAAGCGGTGGCGCGAAATGAGGGCGGGTCGCGCCTACGGTAGGAAAAAACGCAGTTAGACAATTTCCAAACCTTGACAAAAAGCTATCAATTATGTTAAGGTTGAGTTACCGGAGGAACTGCGGCCGGAGTTACACATTTTAGGAGGAATGTTTAATAATGTTAGGTAAAGTCAAGTGGTTTAACGCTGAAAAGGGTTACGGATTCATTGAGCGCGAAGATGGCGAAGGAGATGTGTTTGTACACTTTTCAGCAATCCAGGAAGAGGGTTTCAAAACACTCCAAGAGGGCGAAACGGTGCAATTTGATATTGTTTCGGGAGACCGAGGGCCGCAAGCTTCCAATGTCGTAAAGGTTTAACGGGACGGACTGAGTTAACTCAGTCCTTTTTCTTTTCTCCGGGAGGATTATCACCTGCCTACGGGTAATATTATTGGCAGAGGCTCTCAAATTGAGCAAAGAAGGAGTGTGTGAGGATGGCTACAATAAGGATCAACATTACCGGAAGAAACTTAGAGATTACCCAGGCCTTGCGGGACTATGCAGAGAAAAAAGTGGCGAAGATTGAGAAGTATCTTCAGGACAATCAAACGTCCACCGCTGAAGTAGTGTTGCGGACGGAGCGGGGTGTGCATATTGCTGAGGTGACGGTAAATTTGACCGGGCTTATCCTCCGGGGAGAAGGTAAAACTTCGGATATGTATGTGTCCATCGATGCCGCGGTGGATAGGATTGAAAGGCAGTTTAATAAGTACAAGACCAGAATCAACCGCAGGATTCAGGGGCCCAAACTGGGAGAAATGGCCCCCACTACTACCGTCAGGGCCGAAAAGTCCGATGGCCCTCGTATTGTGCGTACCAAAAGGTTTGCTTTAAAACCAATGGGTGCGGAGGAGGCGGTGCTGCAGATGGAGCTGTTGGGCCATGACTTTTTTGTTTTTCGGGATGCGGACAGCGGCGAGGTAAGCGTGCTGTATAAGCGCCGCGATGGCAATTACGGCCTGATCGAAGCGGACTACTAACATGAGCCGCGAAGTCAGCTTGGTAGTCTTCGAAGGCGGTCTGATTGGCGGAAAATTGGAAGAACAAATGCAGATGGTTAGGCGGGGGATTGTCCTCGACCTGATTGCCAAGGCGCGGGAGGCCGGTTATGGCCGAATAATTGCGGTCACTTCCTATCCCGAACTTAAGGCGAAGCTGCAGGATGTTGGGGTGGAAGTACTGCTCGAATCGGGCGGGCGGCCTTTTCACTTTGGCCGCCGGCTGCTGGAGGCGGTACAGTACTACCGGCTAGAAAAGGTTCTGTATGTGGGGGGAGCAGCCGCTCCCCTAATTTCTTCGTCTGAATTGCAATACATTCGGGAGATTTTGGAACAAAACGAGAGTGTTTTGCTGGCCAACAATTATTATTCCGCTGACATTGTGGGCTTTACGCCCGGGCATGCTTTAACCAAGATCTCCTTGCCCGCTATAGACAATACACTCGCCCTAGCCCTGAGCGGCGAAGGGGGCCTACGATGGGTCCCCGTCCAGCGCAGCCTGGGCCTGAATTTCGATGTGGATACCCCGGCAGATGTTCTGATCCTGACCGTTCACCCCGATCTGGGCCCCCACACCAAGGCGGCGGTTGATGAACTGAATTGGGATTTTCAGCGGTATGCCTCCCTTAAAGAGCTGCTCGTTGATCCGACCGGAGAACTGATCATTTTTGGCCGGGTGGGTTCCAACTTGTTCCAGTATCTCGATGCCCATACCCGCTGCCGGCTGCGGCTGTTTTCGGAAGAAAGGGGAATGAAAGCCCTGGGCCGTGACGAGCGGGGCGAGGTCAAATCCCTCATGGGCAGGTTGGTGGAAGAGCTGGGCTCTGTAGAATTTTTCAATTTCCTGGCCCAATTGGCCGCAGGGGCGGTCTTAGATACCCGGGTTTTGTTCGAACACTTTAAATGGCGGCTGCCTGCCGCGGAACGATTTGCTTCTGATTTAGGCCGCCTGGATCTGATTACACACCCGGAACTGCGGGAGTTTACGCGGGCCGCGATCGAAGCGCCCATACCAGTTTTGTTGGGCGGCCATTCCCTAGTCACCGGTGGGCTGTGGGCGCTGATCGATGCGGGTATCAAACGGATCAAATTTTAGCGGCCCATTTGCGCCTGCGTTCGCGGCGTAGTACAATAGAAAGCGCAAAGGCGAGAATTGCCCTCGCTTGGGAGGAATGAGAATGCTCAAAACGATTAAGAACTTTTTTGACCCAACTGAACGGGAATTAAAACGCCTTAGTTCCACAGTGGAGATCATCAATGGCCTGGAAGCAGAAATGCAGGCACTCAGCGATGCACAGCTGCAGGCTAAGACAGATGAATTTCGGGAAAGGCATGCCAACGGGGCCAGCCTGGAAGAACTACTGCCGGAGGCGTTTGCCGTTGTGCGGGAGGCTTCCTGTCGAGTGCTGCAGATGCGCCATTTTGACGTGCAGCTCTTAGGCGGGATTGTACTGCACCAGGGCCGCATTGCGGAGATGAAAACAGGCGAGGGAAAAACACTGGCCGCTACCCTTCCCGTGTATCTTAATGCCTTAACCGATCGCGGCGTTCATGTGGTGACCGTGAACGACTATCTGGCCCGCCGCGACGCGGAATGGATGGGCGAGATTTATAAATTTTTAGGACTCAGCGTGGGTGTGATCGTACACGGCCTCAGCTTTGATGAGCGCAAGGAGGCCTATAACGCCCAGATCACTTATGGCACCAACAATGAATTCGGTTTTGATTACCTCCGTGATAATATGGTGGTTTATCCGGAGCAGATGGTGCAGAGACCGTTAAATTACGCAATAGTTGACGAGGTTGACTCAATTTTGATCGATGAGGCCCGGACCCCTTTAATTATCTCCGGCGCCGCGGAAGATTCTGCTCGTCATTATATGAGGTTTGCTCAAATAGCGCCGCAGCTGAAGCCGGAGCGGGATTATGCCGTGGATGAAAAAGCGAAAACAATCGCTATAACGGAAGAAGGGCTGCGCCGAGTGGAAAAGTCCCTCAATATTGAGGATCTTTTTGATGAGGCCAACTTTGAGTTGAACCATTATCTCAACCAGGCGCTGAAGGCCAAAGAATTTTTCACTCGGGACCGCGATTACGTGGTGACAGACGGTGAAGTGGTGATCGTGGACGAATTTACCGGCAGGCTCATGCCCGGCCGGCGCTATTCGGACGGCCTGCATCAATCGATAGAAGCTAAGGAAAAGGTGGCGGTGCTGAAGGAAAGCCAAACGCTGGCCACGATTACCTATCAAAACTATTTTCGCATGTACAATAAATTGGCGGGCATGACCGGTACCGCCAAAACGGAAGAAGAGGAATTTCGCAAGATCTATGGTTTAGATGTTGTTGTCATCCCTACCAATAAACCCATGATCCGCGCAGATCTGCCCGATGCGGTATATCGCAGTAAGAAAGGAAAAAGCGAGGCCATTGTGGATGACATCGCGCAGCGTTACGCGCTCGGCCAGCCCGTTTTAGTGGGCACGATCAGCATTGAGACTTCCGAGTATTTCAGTGAACAGCTGCAGAAAAAAGGCATACCCCATCAGGTACTCAACGCCAAATACCACGACCGGGAAGCGGAAATTGTGAAGTATGCGGGGCAAAGGGGCACGGTGACCATTGCTACCAACATGGCCGGTCGAGGCACCGATATTGTCCTAGGCGAGGGTGTTGTGGGCCTTGGGGGTTTGCATATTATCGGCACGGAACGTCACGAATCTCGGCGCATAGACAATCAGCTGCGGGGCCGATCGGGCCGGCAGGGGGACCCGGGCTCTTCGCAGTTTTATGTATCCCTAGAAGATGATCTGATGCGGCTCTTCGGTTCTGAGAGAATCATGGGCATCATGGATCGCCTCGGTTGGGAAGAACATCAGGCGATCGATCATCCCCAGATCAGCCGGGCCATAGAGAATGCGCAAAAACGAGTAGAGAATCGCCACTTTGAGATCCGCCGGCAGGTCTTGGAATACGATGATGTCATGAACCAACAGCGCGAAGTGATCTACGAACAAAGGCGGGCGGTACTGCTCGATGAGGACATTACAAGCCAGATTAAGAGTATGTTCGCGCCGGTGTTTGAACGCCTGGTTCACCGTTATGCCGGTGAGGAAGTAATTCCGGAAGAATGGGATCTGACCGCCCTGCGCCAGCAGTATCAAGAAATTGTGGGCGAAGAAATCTCTCAATCTGCCCAGAAGTTGGGTGAGCTGACGCCGCAAGAAATAGCGGAGCTTTTGGCCGGCGAAGCGTGGGATGCTTATGGGCGGCGCACCGCCAAATACGGTGCTCAAGTGCAGAGGCAAGTTGAGAAAGTTGTGCTGCTGCAGATCACGGACCAAAGGTGGATGGATCATCTCAGCCTGATGGACGATTTACGAGAAGGGATCGGTTTGCGCGCGCTAGCTCAAAAAGATCCCCTTTTGGAATACCGGCTGGAAGCGTACGATATGTTTCAAAATATGGTGGAGGGGATCCAAGAAGATTGCCTAAGCATGCTCTTTAAGGTGCGGTTGGCATCCCCCGAGCAGGCGGAGTTGACTGTGCAGCCCAAGGATCGCTTAGCAGATGCCCAGCTGAGCGCAGACAGTGAAGTAGAAAGGGAGCCGCGCCGGGTCAGCAAAAAAGTGGGCAGAAATGACCCCTGCCCGTGCGGCAGCGGAAAAAAATATAAACGATGCTGTGGGAGGTAACGGAATGAAAGAACAGCTTTTGGCTTTAGGCAGTAGAATCGAGGAAATGAGAGGTTATCTTTGAAATAGAGAATATTAAAGCTCGGCTGCGAACGCTGGAGGAAAGCATGCTGGAAGCAGGTTTTTGGGATCAGCAGGAACTTGTCCAGCGAACGACCCGGGAAATGAGCGCCCTCAAGAAAACGCTGGAGGAGTGGAAACACCTCAGCGGTCTGTACGAAGACGCGGGTACTCTTTTAGAACTTTGGGAAGAAACGGGTGACAAAACTCTGCGGGATGAGTTATCATCCGCCCTGCCCAAACTGGAACGGGCCGTGGACGAGCTTGAATTTACTTCGCTGCTCAGTGGCGAATACGATGGTAATAATGCAATCTTGACCATTCACCCCGGAGCGGGTGGGACAGAATCTCAGGACTGGGCGTCCATGCTGTGGCGGATGTATTCCCGCTGGGCCGAAAAAAGAGAGTACCAAGTGGAAATTTTGAACTACCAGCCCGGGGAAGAGGCAGGCGTTAAGGATGTAACTCTGCTGATCAGCGGCCCGCACAGCTATGGTTATCTCAAGGCCGAAAAAGGTGTGCACCGCCTGGTGCGTATTTCACCCTTCGATTCTTCCGGCAGGCGGCACACCTCCTTTTCATCTGTGGAGGTTCTGCCTGAAATAGAAGATAGTGTGGATGTGGAAATAAACTTGGACGAGCTGCGCATCGATACCTACCGTGCCAGCGGCGCGGGGGGCCAGCACGTGAATAAGACTGATTCTGCCGTGCGTATCACTCATCTGCCCAGCGGCATTGTGGTCCAGTGCCAATCTGAACGGTCACAGCACGCCAATCGGGAATCTGCCTTTAAAATCTTGCGGGCCCGGCTTTTGGAAAAACAAATGGAAGAGCAGAGATCGAAACTAGAGAGCATTAAGGGGCAGCAGCGGGACATTGCCTGGGGGAACCAAATCCGCTCTTACGTTTTTTGTCCCTACACAATGGTAAAGGACCACCGTACAGATGTGGAGACGGGCGATGTGGACGGCGTCATGGACGGGGATCTTGATCCGTTCATTGAAGCGTTTCTCAAGCTACGATAACGGGGAAGGCCGTTTAGGGAGGAAAAGGCTTGCGCAGGCGATGGTTCGCAGTACGTTGGCTGGTAGTACCTATTTTTTGTTTGTTACTGGCAGCTTTATTGGGGCCGAGGCTTGTTGTGGTCCCCCGAGTTTCCCGCGGCCTGAGTGAGCAGCTCAAGGCTTACTTTAGCGCGGAACAAGCAGAGGTGGTGCTGACGGCCCCTTGGGGTTGGGAGCCGCTTTTCGGGCGTATCCCCGAATTAAGCGTTGTGCTTATCAACGCTGAAGCGGATGGTTTGAAAATAGCTAGGGCGGAATTTTCCGGCGCGGATATCCGTTTTGATGCGGATTCGCTTTGGCGCGGCAAAGATTTTGTTTATGCCGCCGCTTCGCAGCTCAGCGGCACACTCACCGTGACGGAACAGGCCTTAAATGAAATTTTTTGGCGCGAAGTGGACCCGGAACGGAATTTGCGCGTGGAAATAGAGCGGGGCAACATCATTTTAACGGGGGAGGTACCGTTTTGGACCGGCCGCTTTGACGTTCAACTTCGGGGCGTTTTGGAAGTCTGGGAGCAGTCCGGGCTGCGGCTTGTTCTGCAAAACTTGGAGGTGGAGGGGACAAGGGTTCCCGGCATTTTACTCGAAGTTTTAAACCAGAATTATGATTTGGTCATTGATTTATCCATTCTTCCCGAACCGGCCGCAATTTCCGCAGTTGAGCTGCTGCAGGGTAAAATGTTGATTGACATTGGAGTGGTGAGATGAAACGGGCGTTATGGATAGTGGTCTTCAGCGCCGCTTTAATTGCAGCGGGCCTCGGTGTCGGCCGCTGGCAGGTGGAGCGGCCCAATCGCACAGTAGAAATCATCTATGATCTTCCGGGCCTATTGGAACTGGAAGCGGCAGCCCGGATCCCCATGGAAGGCCTTTTAGCCGATCTGCGCCGGGCGGGCGTGGATTCGGTGGCGGTGCAGCCCGAAAGTGTGGGCGAACGTTTTCTGCTGGCGAAACCGCTGCCTCCGTCCGTGGCTCAAAAGATGCCTGCGGATCCGGACAAATTGGGCCGTTTATTGGCTTTACCCGCCGCCTTTAGGCCGCAGGATTTCGCCCTTCTGGAAGACAACGGCTTTAAAGCCGCACCGAAACTCAATGTGGTTACCTGGGATGTGGAGCCGGTGTGGGCCGCCGCTAACCCCGAACTTTTGATTTTAAGCGGTCGCGGTGAGTTTTCCCGCGCCGAACTGCAGGATTTTACCGGCCGCTTGGCCCTTGTGGAGTTCCATGCGCCGGGCACTGCCCAAATGGAGGATGCGGTGGGGCGCATGGTAAGGCTGCATGGAATCAGCGCGGGTGAAATGGAGGTTCTACCTGCAGAAAGGATTTTAACCCGTTATCTGCGCGCGGTGCGCGAACGAAATATTCGCGTTTTATACGTACGGCCCTTTGTAGAAGGGGAGCGGGCTTGGGCTAGATCGCTGGACTTGCTTGCCCGGCTGCAGCAGCGCCTGGAGGATGAAGGCTATTCTTTGGGACAGGCCCAGCCTTTCGCCCCGTGGTCGCCGTCCTTATTCTGGACTATTCTGGTCAGCGCGGGAATTTGGGCCGCGGCTGTTTTATACGGGCAAGAAATTTTTCCGGGGCAGGCCCGCCCGGTGCTGGCGGCGGGTTTTTTGGGTTGGCTGCTCACGGCCGTCTCAGTTTGGCGATGGCCCGTTTTGGCGCCACAAGGCGCCGCTCTTTTAGCCGCGGTTATCTTTCCTTGCTTAGCTTTACGTTACGCGGGGCGCAGCCAATCGCTGCGGGGCTACTGGCTGGCCGCGGGTATTTCTTTGTTAGGGGCACTGCTTATTGTGGGCACCTTAACCGGAACTAAATATCTATTGAAGATCGAAGAGTTTCGGGGCGTTAAACTGATGCATGTCCTGCCGCTGTTCTTGGTAGTTTTTACGCTGGTAAGGCCGCTTCGGGCGTGGTTGAATAAGGATGTGCCCGTTAAGTACCTGGCCGGGGCAGGATTAGTCGCCATGCTGGGGGTATTGTATGTTTTGCGCACCGGAAATTTTGGTTTGCCCGTGCCGGCTTGGGAAATAAAAGTGCGCGAGGGTTTAGAACAACTATTGCTCACACGGCCCCGAACTAAGGAATTTTTAGTGGGGCATCCCGCTCTTTTTCTCGCCTTGCGCTCGCAGCACCCCGCTCGGTCTTGGTGGCTGCCCGTGGCGGTGGTGGGCCAGGTGTCTTTGATTAATACCTTTACACATATTCACAGCCCGCTTAGCATCAGCTTGCTGCGTACCGCCTATGGGCTGCTGTTCGGTTATTGCTTCGGCTGGCTGTTCCGGATCGTCCTGAAACGGGCCAAGAGGTGGCTGGCGTGATTGTCGTTTCGGGCTACTACGGTTTCGCCAATTTGGGCGATGAGGCCATTTTGGCCGCTTTATGCGCGGATTTGGAGGTTTTGGGGTTTTCCCGCCGGGAAATTCTTGTCCTTTCCCATAACCCGGCAGATACAGAATCTGTGCACGGTGTGCGGGCCATTGACCGTTATAATCTAAGAAAAGTTTGGCAAATTCTGGGCATCGCCCGGGGTTTTGTCAGCGGGGGCGGTTCTCTGCTGCAGGATGTGACCGGACCGCGCAGCATACCCTATTACCTGGGCCTGGCCGAACTGGCCTTATTAAGAAAAATCCCTGTGGTCATGTATGGTCAGGGCATCGGGCCGGTGCAAAGCGCCTTGTTTCGGCGTTGGGTCCGCCGAGTTTACGGGCGCAGCAGTGCCTATTCTGTCCGGGATCGGCACAGCGCCGATTTTTTGGCTGCGGGCGATACAATGCCCGCCAAGGGCTGGTTGGCTGCGGATGCGGTGTTTGGGCGCGAGCTGAAACGGCAAGACACCGCGGGCGTTAAAAAAATTGTGCTCAACTTGCGCCCTTACAGCGGATGGCAGGCACAGCGCCGCTTGTGGATTGAACTGATTTCCCGGTGGCAGGACGGGGGATTTGAGATTGAGTTTGCTGCCTTGGGGCCGGGAGATGAAATGCTAGGGTTTGAACTGCGAGAGCAGCTTCCCGCTTTGAATATTAATTCCGCTGTGACGCTGCAGAATGTGGAAGCAGTATTTAAGGGGGTTCGGCTGTGCATTTCCATGCGCCTGCACGGAATGATTTTTGCCGCTTTGCATGATGTCTTGCCCATCGGGTTGAAATATGATCCCAAGGTGGCCGCCATCGGCGCTCAGCTGCAGGTGCCCTGCTGGGATCCGGCGGATTTGAGTTCCTTAACGGCGGGGATGGAAGGAGCACTGCGGGATTATGAGTACCATAGATCGATTTATCACAAAAACCTGGCTGAGCTGAGGCAAAAGGCGCTGGGCAACCGGGCCGCGTTGGCCCGGGGCTTACTGGGGGAGTGACGGGATGGAAAGAATTGATGTTTTGGGGATGTCTTTTCACCGGGTTACGATGGAACAGGCACTGGCCGAAGTGGGACGTTTTATCTCGGTGGATAAACCCCATTTGATTGTGACGGCCAATCCCGAAACGGTAATGCTGGCCCGGGGCGATCAGCTGCTTGCCGAAATCGTCAGCAGGGCAGATCTGGTTGTGGCAGATGGTATCGGGGTGGTCTGGGCCGGCGGTGTTTTAGGCAGCGGGCTGCCCGAACGCATCCCCGGGATTGAATTAAGCGAGGGCATTCTGGCCCTGGCTGCTCAAGAGGGCTGGCCCGTTTTTTTGCTCGGCGGGAAAGAAGGCGTTGCGGAACAAGCTAAGGCCGCTTTACTGTCGCGATTTTCCGGCCTGCGGGTTGTGGGGACACACCATGGCTACTTCGGGGCCGGCCCCGAAGAGGAGGCTTTAATTACCAGAATCGAGGCCTGCAGGCCAAAAGTGCTGTTGGCTGCCTTGGGTGTGCCTCGCCAAGAAAAATGGCTTGCCGCCCGCCTCGCCGTGCTGAAGATACCGGTAGCCATCGGGGTAGGTGGCAGTTTTGATGTGTGGGCCGGCGTTGAAAAAAGAGCGCCCGAGTGGATGCGGCGGATGCATCTAGAATGGTTTTACCGGCTGCTCAGGCAGCCCGCCCGAATAAAACGGATGCTGGCGCTGCCCCGGTTTATGGCCCAAGTTTTTCTGGCCAAAGTTAGTCGCGGGAGGTAAAAGCAATGGTCAAAAGAATCGTTTTTGGTTATGGTGGGGTGCTTGTGGGCGTGATTATCACCGCCGTCGGCGTTAGTTTTTTTCTGATTCCGGGGAAAATCGCCGCCGGCGGTGTAAGCGGCCTGGCAACGGTAGTGTTTCATTTGACCGGCTTCCCCGTGGGAATCACGATGCTGCTGCTGAACGGGATTTTGTTTATTCTGGCTTGGCGGGTGTTGGGCCCTGTTTTTGGCGCCAAGACACTATTTGGTACTGTAACGCTGTCGATCTTCGTTGATTTTTTCTCTAAGTTTTCGGTACCCATTACAGGGGATCTGCTTTTAATCTCAATCTATGGCGGTGTAATTTCCGGTATCGGCCTAGGTATTGCTTTTCGAGCGGGGGGTTCCACCGGCGGAACCGATCTTGCCGCGCAGTTGGTGGCCAAATTCTTTCCCACCACCGTGGGCCAGGCCCTCTTATTTGTTGACGGTTTTGTCATTATTATTGCCGGGTTGGCTTTCGGAATAGAACTAGCCTTATATGCTTTAATTGCCGTGTTTATAACTACAAAAGCGATTGACGTGGTTGTGGAAGGGCAGAGCTTTGCCAAAGCTGCCTTGATTATTTCTGATTATCCGGAGGCAGTGGGCCAGGCTATTGTGGACCGTTTGGGGCGGGGGGTGACAAGCCTTGCTGGCCGGGGGTTTTATACTAAACATGACAAAGAGGTACTGCTTGTCATCGTTTCGCTAGTTGAGATCGCTGAGGTTAAGCAGATAGTGCGGGAGTATGACGAACGGGCTTTCGTAATAATCGGGGATGTCCACGAGGTGCTGGGCGAAGGGTTTAGAAGATTATAGCAGCTGAGGCGTACTTGCCAAGGCATGTCCACCTTTGATATGATTAAATGTATGAACTGCGAGGCTCAGGCATATATTTTGGCTAGTAGAAAGCTGGTGGTGGAATGAGCCGCAAGAAGACGTTAGTGATTATTGTCGTGGCGCTCCTTTCAGTAACTTTGCTTTATGCTTCTTATGGCGCGGGTTCTGCGGTAAAGGGCAAAGAACCTCGTTACGAGAATATAGGCACGGTGTTGGAGGTAATTGCCCTGGTCAAGACCAGGCATTACTATCAACCGGTTAACACTTTTAATTTGGTTAAGGCTTATGTGGCTACGGGTACGATTAACGGTATGCTCAAGACAGCCTTAGATGATCCCTATACCCGCCATATGGATGCTGCCGCTTTTGAAAACATGATGAACACCACAACCGGCATCTATGGCGGAATTGGTTTGTCCGTGGGCATTTTGGAGGATCGGGTTACCGTTGTCTCGCCCATCAAAGGCACCCCCGGCGAAAGGGCCGGCTTAAGGCGGGGTGACAAGATCATTGCCATTGACGGCAAAGATACCACCTATATGACGCTGGACGAGGCGGTCAGCCTGATGCGGGGCCGGGAAAACACAGAACTGGACTTGACCATTTTGCGTGATGACGAAACCTTCGAAGTGCATATCGTGCGCGAGCTGATTAATGTGGAATCTGTGCCGGAGCATGGGTTGATTGACGAAGATTTGCGCATCGGTTACGTGGAGATCACGAATTTTTCGGAACGCACACATGAAGAGTTAATCAACGCTTTAGCAAACTTGGAGCGGCTGGGGCAGCGCGCCTTGATCATTGATCTGCGGAACAATCCGGGCGGTACGTTAAATGCAGCACTGCAGGTGGCGAACGAGTTCGTGTCCCAAGCACCCCTTTTATATTTGGAGGATAAGGATGGTAATCGTACGCCCTTTGACAGTGTCCCCATGAAAAAGCAGCCGGCTCGGCCCATTGTGGTCTTGATTAACGGCGGCAGCGCCAGCGCTTCTGAGATTGTCGCGGGGGCCCTGCAGGATAACGGCCTGGCCGTTTTAGTGGGAACAACCACCTTTGGCAAAGGTCTGGTGCAATCCTTATATCCGCTGCGGGACGGAAGCGCGCTGACAGTCACTGAGCAGGGTTATTTGACCTCCGGCGGCAAAGACATTAATGGGGTGGGAATTGAACCCGACATTGTCGTTGAGGTTACTTTAGAGGAAGAAGAGGCTATCTACCTCGGTGAAGCGGAATATGATCCGCAGTTGGAGAAGGCACTCGAGGTATTAAGGGCCGAGCTTTAGACTAACTACCCACCCCGGAGTGATTTCCGGGGTGCCTTATTTACGGGACGGATTGGAGAGGAAGGGTCGTTGAATAATCTTTGGGAACTGATTAAGTTTGTTTTACTGACTTTTACGCAAATGGTCACCGATCTGCGTTACGTGCTGATCATCGCCGTTGTTTTTCTTTTAGTCTATCGCCAGTATGCGAAAATAAGGGATTACGAGCGGCGGGCTTTCAACTTGGACCGCCTCAATCCTTTCTTGGAAACGGTTACCGCCTTGGTTTACGGCATTGGTGGCGGGTTGGTGGCGACCGCCTTTTTTGTCACCTTGGGAATTTCGATCAGCGATGCGGGTATCGCCTATTTGTGGCTTGTGGCCCTAGGATTAATGCTGATTAACCCCCGGTTTCTCTGTTTTGCCTACGCAGGCGGCTTGGTGAGCCTCTTCTCTCTGCTCACGGGTTACCCCCAGTTGAATATTGCCACCTTAATGGCGCTTGTGGCCATTCTGCACCTGGTAGAAGCGCTGCTGATCTTTGTCAGCGGCCATCAGCATGCTTCTCCCATGTATTTTAAACACAGCAGCGGCCGCATTGTGGGTGGCTTCAGCCTGCAGAAATTTTGGCCCATGCCGACAATTGCTCTGATCGGGGCCGCGGTGCTTGGCACCGGCATGGAATGGGAAACGATTGCCATGCCCGATTGGTGGCCCATTTTCCAATCGGGAGTGGCGGTCCCCCCGGGCCATGTGCTTGTACACCTGCTTCTACCCCTGATGGTCGCTTTGGGCTACAGCGATTTTGTCCAGACCGAGCTGCCCAAAACTAAAGCCAGGCGCAGCGCCGGCGTTCTTTTTTTGTACAGTATCATTCTTTTGGGCCTGGCCCTCTTGGCCAATGCCCTGCCTGCCCTAACCATCTTACCCATTATCTTTTCGCCTTTGGGCCACGAGCTCGTCATCTACTGGGGCCGCCGGCGGGAAAAACGGAATGAGCCGGTGTTCCACGGCGAAGATGGCGTAATGGTGCTGGATGTATATCCCGATTCGCCCGCGGCGAAGATGGGGCTCGGCGCGGGCGATGTGATTAAGAGCATCAACGGTGTTGCTGTTTCAGATTTGAGCGCTTTGGTGAGCCAGGTTTCGCCTTGGGTGATTGATCCCGTTGTGGTTGTGGAAAATCAATTCCGGCGGCCCCAAAGGCGCGAAATTGAATATAAGGGGAAAATACCACCCATCGGTATTATTCCAACCCCCCACGCACAGCAGGGATTTTATGTTAGAATTAAGGAGGGCCCGATCCGCAATTGGCTGCGGCAGTGGCGGGCCCGAAAAGATCAAAAAAGGAAGTAAACAACCATGGCGCACGGGCCGGAATTAAGCGGGGAAAAGTCACTATTCGTTGTGCTTTTGGCGGTTTTAGCCTTAAGTTCTTTGGGATTTGCCGCCCTTAATATCGCCTTGAGATCGGAATTTACCCCGGGGCGGGAAGAGGATGTCTTTTCGCGGTCGGAGGTTATTGCTGTACCTAAAACCCCAGACCTGGCTAAACTGGAGGAATTCTGGGCGGAGCATGGGTATGATCTGATCTGGCGGGAAAAAACAGGCGAAATTGAAGTTGGCGGGCCCAAGGCTTGGATCCAAGGACAGGAGAGGTGGGTTTTAGCACCCCGTTCATTCGGCCAAAGCCTCAGCGCGCCCCTGCTGGAATTGTGCGGTGTGTTTTTGGCGGAGGGCTGGTTAATCCAAATTGAGGGGGATCGGCACGGGTATAAGCTGGGTTTCTGGAGTGCGATCTCGGATTCGGAACACAAAGTATTGGCTTATACCTGGCATTTGGAAGTGCTCAATCCGAAAAACTACAGTCAGTACAGAATGGGTTTTATTCCCGTTATGGGCGAGCTCTTCGATCCGTTCGATCTGGAGCGGAATACACCCAAGGCGCCCGTTCTTGCGGTTATCGTGGATGACTGGGGTTATGACACTAAAGCCGCGGCTCCCCTGCTGGAATATCCTTTTCCCTTAACGATCGCGGTTCTACCCGGCCTTGTCCTTTCGCGGCAGCTGAGCGAAAAGGCGGCCGCGGCGGGACACGAAGTGATCCTCCATCAGCCCATGGAACCGCTCGCGGCTGATTTGGACCCGGGGCCCGGGGGCATAATGGTAGCAATGGAAGGGGAAGAAATAGAGGGGCTGTTGCGCGCCAATTTGGCGTCCCTTCCTGCCGCCGCGGGTGTTAACAATCATATGGGTTCGCGAGCGACGGAAGATCGGGTGACGATGGGCCGGGTGCTGGGGGTACTAAAAGACCTGGGCCTCTTTTTCGTGGACAGCAGCACCTCCGGCCGCAGTATAGCTCCGCAGGTGGCCTTGGAGTTGGAAGTGCCCCATACTGAAAACAACTTATTTATTGACAACGAGAGCGATGTTGATAGAATTAAAGAACAGTTGCGCAGGGGCCTGGCGCTGGCCAAAAAACGGGGACATGCCGTAGTGATCGGGCATGTCCGCTGGAATACCGCTATAGCTTTATGGGAGATGATCCCCGAATTTCTCGCGGAGGAAGTTGATTTTGTCCCCGTTTCAACCCTAGTCCGGTGAGGTTACTGCGCCTGGGCATATCGAACCTGCGCTTCCGCGACGATCTTTAAGGCCTCTTCCTTTCCCAGCCAATCCCCGACCTTTGTTTCCTTTTTTTCCAGATCCTTGTAAACTTCGAAAAAGTGAGTAATTTCTTTGAGCAGGTGGTGCGGGACATCATCCAGCCGCTGTACCCAGTTCCACTGGGGGTCGCTCACGGGCACGCACAGGATTTTTTGATCCGGCCCCTTCTCGTCCCACATCTCGAAAACCCCCACCGGCTCCACCCGAATGTAACAGCCGGGAAAGGTCGCTTCGCCCACGATTACCAATGCGTCTAGGGCGTCTCCGTCTTCGGCCAGTGTTTTTGGAATAAAACCGTAATCTGTTGGATAGTGGACGGAAGAAAATAACATGCGATCCAGGTAAAATCGCTGCTGTTCACAATCGTACTCGTATTTGTTTCTGCTGCCGCGAGGAATTTCTACCATCACCAGCAAACTCATTGTAAGACCTCCCATTTTTATCATTCAGCCGCTTAATAATCGGCCTTATCAGTCTAGCTTGTGATCCGCATCATGGCCTCTGCCGGGAACGTTACAGCCTTGATAAACGAACGAATGTTTGGTATAATTTAAGCAGTGCCCAAAGCCGCTACAAAGTAGGGCGGCTTTGCCTTTCGGCCGCGCAAGACCTTTTCGGTGCAGATACCCCTTTTTTTAGAGGCCAAACGCCGGCCTTGCTATTCTAATTGGCTATTAAATCGCATTTACCTACTTTTGCTTTGTTAAAGGAGGGATTATTGTGCAGCATCCCCTGCAGGCGGTGGCCCCGTTTCAACCGGCGGGTGACCAGCCTAAAGCAATAGACGAGCTTGTTGCGGGCCTCAATGCCGGGCTTAAATTTCAGACTCTGCTTGGAGTTACCGGTTCCGGGAAAACTTATACTATGGCGAAAGTAATTGAAAAAGTACAAAAGCCCACCTTGGTGCTTGCCCACAATAAGACGTTGGCCGCTCAACTCTGCAACGAGTTTAGGGAATTTTTCCCTAATAACGCGGTTCATTATTTTGTCAGTTATTATGATTATTATCAGCCTGAGGCCTATGTGCCCCAGAGCGATACCTATATAGAAAAGGATGCTTCCATCAACGATGAGATTGATCGGTTGCGCCACGCCGCCACCAGTTCTTTATTTGAACGCAGGGACGTGATTATCGTGGCCAGTGTGTCCTGTATCTACGGGTTAGGTTCTCCCGAAGACTATGTGGGTATGACTTTTTCCTTGAAAAACGGGGAATACCGGGATCGAGATCACATCCTCCGCCGTTTAGTGGGGATTCAATACGAGCGCAATGATATCGGGTTTCGCCGCGGTACTTTCCGAGTACGCGGTGATGTTATAGAGATCATCCCCGTCGGCAGTGAATCGGTGATCCGCATCGAGATGTTCGGTGATGAGATCGATCGCATTCAGGAGTTGGACCCCATCACGGGGGAGGTTTTGGGTGAGCGAGGCAGCCTGGTTATTTATCCGGCCTCTCACTTTATTACGCCCGAAGAAAAACTGAACAGGGCCCTGCCCGCCATCGAAGCTGAACTGCACGGGCGGCTGCGCGAGTTGCGCTCGCAAAATAAGCTTCTCGAAGCGCAGCGTTTAGAACAGCGGACCCGTTATGATCTGGAAATGCTGGCAGAGCTCGGCTACTGCACCGGCGTGGAAAATTACTCCGCCCCCCTAAGCGGGCGGCAGGCGGGGGAAACACCCGCAACGCTGTTGGACTATTTTCCCAAGGACTATCTGCTGATTATTGATGAATCCCATGTGGCGGTACCCCAAGTGCGCGGTATGTATTTTGGCGATCGTTCCCGCAAAGAAACGCTTGTGGAGTATGGTTTTCGCCTTCCTTCCGCTTTGGACAACCGCCCCTTGACCTTTGCCGAATTTGAACAGCACATGAATCAGGTCGTGTTTGTTTCGGCCACACCCGGCCCCTATGAGCGGGAACATTCGGAAAAAACGGTGGAACAGGTGATCCGCCCTACCGGCTTGGTTGATCCCAAAGTCATTGTGAGGCCTGTGAAAGGGCAGATTGACGATCTTCTCGATGAGATCGGGGAGGTTATTAAGCGGCGCGAAAGGGTGCTGGTGACCACTTTGACCAAGCGGATGGCGGAAGATTTGACCGATTATTTCGCGGATGTGGGCCTTAAGGTCCGTTACCTGCACTCCGACATCGATACGCTGGAACGGGTGGAGATTCTCAGGGAATTGCGCCTGGGCGTCTTTGATGTCCTGGTGGGCATTAACCTCTTGCGGGAGGGTTTGGACCTGCCCGAAGTGTCCCTTGTTGCCATTTTAGATGCGGACCAGGAGGGTTTTCTCAGATCTTCAACTTCGCTGGTGCAGACCATAGGACGCGCCGCCCGCAACGTTGCGGGCAAGGTAATCATGTATGCGGATCGAATCACCGATTCCATGCAGTACGCGATAGACGAGACAAACCGCCGCCGCGCCATTCAGATGGAGTATAATGAGCGTATGGGCATTACGCCCGCCACGATCGAAAAAGCGGTCAAAGATATTGTCCAAGACATCCCGGAGGAACGGGTTGCGGAGAAGAAGCCAAAATACGATGTGGCTCAGCTGGGTTCTCTCTCAGAAGTGGTCGCATTGATTAAAGAGTTAGAAGAGGAAATGCATACTGCCGCAGGCGAATTGGAATTTGAGCGGGCCGCGGAATTAAGGGACGAGATTCGCGAGCTTAGGATTGAAATGGGGTTATCAGTTTGAAGAATAAGACACTTGTGATCAAGGGTGCTAGGCAGCACAACTTGAAAAATATAGATCTGGAAATACCAAGGGATAATTTAGTGGTGATCACGGGGTTATCCGGTTCGGGTAAATCTTCTTTGGCCTTTGACACTATCTACGCGGAAGGCCAGCGGCGTTATGTGGAATCACTTTCGGCCTATGCTCGCCAGTTTCTGGGCCAGATGGATAAACCGGATGTGGATTTCATTGAAGGCCTTTCGCCGGCCATTTCCATCGATCAAAGGACAACGAGCCGCAACCCCCGCTCCACCGTTGGCACTGTCACTGAGATCTATGACTATCTGCGCCTTTTGTTCGCCCGCATCGGCCGGCCTCACTGCCCCAACTGCGGACAACCTATTACTAAGCAGACGGTGGAGCAGATCGTTGATCAAATCCTGCAGCTGCCGGAGCGGACGCGCATTCAGGTTTTATCCCCTGTTATACGCGGGCGCAAGGGTGAACACAAGCGGGTCTTGGAGAATATCCGCAAAGACGGTTTTGTCAGGGTGCGTGTGGATGGCGCCGTTTACGAAGTGAGCGAAGATCTGGACTTGGATAAAAACAAACAGCACACGATTGAAATTGTGGTGGACCGCCTGGTCGTGCAGGATGAGATCGCCGGGCGCCTGAGTGACTCGGTGCAGACTGCACTGAAGTACGGGGATGGCGTAGTGCTCATTGATGTGCTGGAGCGGGAGGAACTGCTTTTCAGCGAGAAATTCGCCTGCATCGACTGCGGGATTTCCATGGAAGAATTAACACCGCGCATGTTCTCTTTCAACAGCCCTTTCGGGGCCTGTCCCACCTGTGAAGGGCTTGGCAGTAGGCAGGAAATTGATCCGGATCTGATTTTAGATCTAAACCTTTCTATTGATGAAGGGGGGCTGCTGCCTTGGCGGGACAGTAAGAGCCGCTGGCTTTTGGCCATTTTGGACCGGGTGTGTGAAATTCATAAAATAGACCCCGAGCTGCCCCTAAAGGATCTGAGCCCGGAAAAATTGGCGATTCTGCTGCACGGCCTAGATAATGAAGCGGTCACGTTTCAATATACCACGACCGCAGGCCGAGAGCGTACCTATGAAGCCCGCTTTGAGGGTTTAGTACCGTTTTTGGAGCGCCGCTACAGAGAAAGCACCTCCGATTGGGTACGGCGCGATGTGGAACAGTATATGAGTGTGCGCACCTGCGGGGACTGCGGCGGCCGGCGCCTGCGTCCCGAGGTTTTGGGTGTGACCATCGGCGATAAAAATATCATGGCAATCACTGAACTGTGCATTAAGGAATGCCTGGAGTTTTTCTCCAACCTGATCTTAACGGAGCGGGAGGCGCTCATAGGCGCCCAAGTACTAAAGGAGATCCGCGAACGGCTGGGATTCTTAGTCAACGTGGGCTTGGACTATCTGGCTTTAAACCGCGCCGCGGGCACTCTTTCGGGTGGGGAAGCGCAGCGCATCCGCTTAGCCACCCAAATTGGTTCCAGCTTAACGGGCGTCCTTTATATCCTGGACGAACCCAGCATCGGCCTGCATCAGCGGGACAACCGCAAACTCTTGGACACATTGGAAGAACTGCGCGATTTGGGCAACACTTTAATTGTGGTGGAACACGATCAGGAGACAATAGAAACGGCGGATTGGATTATTGATATGGGCCCGGGGGCGGGAGCCCACGGAGGCGAAGTGGTGGCCCAGGGCAGTTTGGAACAGGTTTGTGCAGTGGCGGAATCTATCACGGGCCAGTATCTTAAGGGTGAAAAAATGATCCATGTGCCCCGCCAACGCCGCCTGCCCAACAATAATTGGCTGCGCATCAGGGGTGCCCGGGAGAACAACCTTAAAAATATTGATGTGGAAATCCCCCTAGGTGTGTTTGTAGCCGTCACGGGCGTTTCGGGGTCAGGCAAGAGTACTTTGGTCAACGAAATACTTTATAAAAAATTGAGCCAAGTGATGCATAACGCCCGTTCTAAACCCGGTGCCCACGATGGCATCGATGGGCTGGAACACATCAATAAGGTGATCGAAATTGACCAATCCCCCATCGGGCGTACGCCCCGGTCTAACCCCGCAACCTATACGGGCGCTTTTGACGGCATCCGGGAGCTGTTTGCCATGACTAATGAAGCCAGGATGCGGGGTTATCAAAGGGGCCGGTTCAGTTTTAATGTAAAAGGCGGCCGCTGCGAGGCCTGTAAAGGCGATGGGATCCTGAAGATTGAAATGCATTTCCTGCCCGATGTCTACGTTCCCTGCGAAGTCTGCAAGGGCAAGCGTTACGGACGGGAAACGCTGGAAGTAAAATATAAGGGGAAGTCGATAGCCGATGTTTTGGATATGCGGGTAGAAGAGGCTTTGGAGTTTTTTGAAAACATCCCCAAGGTGCGGCGCAGGCTGCAGACACTGTATGATGTGGGCCTAGGTTATATCAGGCTGGGCCAACCCGCGACCGAATTATCGGGCGGTGAAGCACAGCGGGTGAAGCTGGCCACCGAATTGAGCAGGCGCAGCAACGGAAAAACACTGTATCTTTTGGACGAACCCACCACCGGGCTGCACTTCGAGGATATCCGCAAACTGCTCTTAGTGCTGCAGCGCTTGGTCGATGCGGGCGATACTGTCTTGGTGATTGAACACAATCTGGATGTGATCAAAGTTGCCGATTATATAATCGATCTTGGTCCCGAGGGCGGTGACCGGGGCGGAACGGTGGTAGCGGCCGGTACACCGGAGGAATTGGCGGGGCTGCCGGCGAGTTATACCGGCCAGTATCTGCAGAGGGTACTGGAGGAACCCCGCTTAAATAGAAAGGGTTGAAAGCGGTGACGCTGCAGCATAAGCTGGCCGCTCTGCCCACTAAGCCCGGCGTCTACCTTATGTTAAACGAGGCCGGGGAAATAATCTATGTGGGCAAGGCACTGAATCTAAGAAACCGGGTGCGCTCTTATTTCCGCGCGGGCGACTCCCAAGCGGCGAAAGTCAGGGTTATGGTGGGACATATCACCGATGTGGATTACATTATCACCGATTCCGAGATGGAAGCGCTCATTTTGGAAAACAACCTGATCAAGAAGCACGCACCCCGTTATAATGTCAGGCTAAAGGATGACAAAACCTACCCTTATGTAAAAGTTACGGTGCAGGAAACCTTCCCCCGGGTGCTTTTGGTGCGCCGCCGTTTGGCGGACGGCGCCCGTTATTTCGGCCCCTTTACGGATGTGGCGGCAGTAAAGAGGAACCTGGCCTTTCTGCGGACTTTGTTTCCGGTGCGCAGCTGCCGCAAGAATATTGAGGAGGGCGCACAAGATCGCCCTTGCCTGAACTACCACATTGGGCGCTGCTTGGCGCCCTGCGCGGGGCTGGTGAGCCGGGAAGAGTACGGAAAGATGATCGATGAGGTGCTTTTGTTCCTGGAAGGGCGTATCGATCGTTTGATACCCGGCCTCAGCGAGAAAATGCATGCTGCCGCGGAACGCCTGGAATTTGAAAAGGCGGCTCGGCTGCGCGATCAAATTCAAAGCCTGGAGAGTTTGTCCGAGGAACAAAAAATAGTGGCTGACCATAAAGAGGATCACGACTTTATAGGTTACGCCCGCTACGGGGAGCTGGCTTGCGTCCAGATCTTTTTTGTGCGCGGCGGAAAACTAATCGGCCGCGAGCATTTTTTGTTGGAATGCTCGGCGGAGGAGGAAGGGGCGGAAATAATTCAGTCTTTTTTGCAGCAGTATTATGAAAACGCCTCTTACGTGCCTAAGGAAGTATTTACACCGCTGCCCCTGGCGGAACCGGGCCTTGTGGAAAGGTGGCTCAGCCGCCTGCGGGGAAACCGCGTCTATCTGCGCACACCTCAAAGGGGACAGAAAAAGCAGCTCATTGACCTGGTGATGAAAAACGCCCAAGTTGTCCTAACGGAAATTCGCAGTAGGGAAGCCTATCAAGAAAAAGCGGCACAGCGCGCCGCGGAAGAGCTGCAAAAATTGGTCGGCCTGCCTACACCGCCCGCAAGAATAGAGGCTTTTGACATTTCCAACTTGCAGGGGACAAATGTTGTGGCTTCTTTAGTTGCCTGGGAAAACGGAACGCTGAAATCCGATGATTATAGGCGGTTTCGCATCAGGGAAGTAGAGGGGGCGCCAGATGATTATCAGGCCATGAAGGAGGCAATCTCCAGGCGTTTCAAACGGGGCCTGCAGGAATTGGCGGATGGGGAAGGGGAGGGCAAGTTTGCCTCTTTCCCCGATCTGGTCTTGATTGACGGCGGGAAGGGCCAGCTCAACGCGGCCTTACAAGTGCGGGCTGAACTTGGGCTGCAGATGCCTTTTCTGGCCTTGGCGGAACGGCGGGAGGAAATCTATCTGGCCGGACGGGGAGAACCGGTGCTCCTGCCCGCGGACTCACCCGGACTTCTGCTGCTGCGTAAGATTCGGGATGAAGCGCACCGCTTTGCCCTGGCCTATCACCGCAATTTAAGGGGCAAATCCACCCGAGGTTCTGTCTTGGATGAAATTCCCGGCGTAGGGCCGAAACGGAAAAAAGAACTTATCAAACACTTTGGCAGCGTGAAAAAAATCCGCCGGGCCAGCCCCGAAGACCTTCAGGCGGTGAAGGGCATCAGCGCCAAGCTGGCGGCGGAGATCTATCAACATTTCCAGAAAAACTAGCGGGCCGGCGGGCCTTTTAAAACTGCTTCGTCACACCCAAGACGATGGCCGAATAGCCGGCCTTAGTGTCACCTTTGCCATTGAAGCCCGGCACTTTGAAACTGCCGCCCGCAAGTCCAAACTTGAGGCCTAAATCGTCCGAAAAATCGTAGCTTAAATCGAGCTGGTAATTAAACGACCCACCGTGATCGATGTTGGAATCGGTCGTTCCCCCTTGATGAAACGTCCATTTCAACCAAGGGCTGCCACTGACGGTGGCGGTGGTGTGGATGCTTGGATCAATTTCGATCCGGACAACCGCCTGGCCCACAAAACCACGCCCGCTCAAAGCGGTGGGCACGCCGCCTTCCACGGCGGGGTGGTTGAAACGGTTGTAAAGGTACTGATAGCCTAATCCTCCGTACACCCGCAATATTTCTTGGTCTAAAAAAAGATAATTGGCACCCACCAGTCCTAGGTTGCGGGTTATGTTCGTCTCCTGCAAAGCGTGAGCATACTGATACAAACCGGTGAAGAACAGATCTTCGTAAACATAGGCGGCCGAGAAACGCCCGGACCACTCTTTGATATCCTCCAATTCGCCGCCCAGCACCTGCCCATAAGAGGCGCTGCCGTAACCGAGTTGGGCACCGGCGGTCAATTGGGCGTACACCGGCTGCGCCGATCCGAGTAGGCTCAAGGCAAGAACAGCCAAAACCGTGTATTCAAAAATCCTATTCATTACTCACTCCTCCTCACATTGCTCTACCGATTAATTCTCGCCGCAGGCCTTAAACCCTGCCAACAAGGGAGGGTTAACCGCTTAATTCCAGAATAGAGTATGTAAATATCAAAAGGGGCTGTGGAGAATGAAACGAATTTCAATTTTGGTCGTGACAAGTATCTTGATTTTTTCACTCAGTATCGGTGCTGCCGCTTTTGCACTTGATGCGGAAGGCACTTACCTACTGAGCCCGAAACGCGAATCCAAGCTGCGAGGTTTTTCTCTGTCCGTCTCAGGCGAAGTATACCCCAATTTACTGCTGGATGGCTCTTTTTTAAGTGTGGGCGACAAGGACTCCGATACAGCTGAACGGCTGATTAGGGCCGGAGGGCTGTACCGGGTCGTTACGGAAGAGGATCTGCAGGTTTTTGTGGGGCTGGGCTTTGCCGGTTTCAAAGATGGGTCAGAAGAAAGTGAAGCAGATCCGGATGGTGAGGAAAACTCGGGCCGGGGCCTGTACGGGAAACTGGGCTTGAAGACAGCCCTCAGTCCGAAGATCAGCCTCACGGCTGATTTGGGTTATGCGCCGAAGTTTAACTTCGGCGGGGATGATGTGACTCTTCTGGCTGCCCGGGCGGGCGCAGGCTATCAGATCCTGGACAATCTGGCTCTGCAGGTCAAAGTGGAGCATTACCGCGTCGGGGAAGGGGAAGCCAACTCCCGCACCCTGGTTGGCGGCGGAGTGGCTGTCAGTTTTTAAACAGCATAAAAATTGATTACCAACGGCCTCGGTTAAGTAAACCGGGGCCGTTTGCTTAATAAAATGAAGTGATACCTTGACTTTATTAAGGTTATATTTTAATATGTGAATAGATGCTTGAGATTCCAAACATTGGCATTTAACATATTAAGGCGGTGATTCAAATTGGCAAACCCGGTCCTCAGTAAATGTCCTGTTTGCGGTAAGGCGATGCAGGTTACCAGGCTGCACTGCCCGGGCTGTAAAACCAATGTTGAGGGGGCATTCGATTCCTGCAAATTCTGCCGCCTCGATCAAGAACAAAGGCAGTTTCTAGAGGTATTTCTTACTTCTCGGGGGAACATAAAAGAAGTGGAAAGACTGTTGGGGATCTCCTACCCCACCGTGCGCAGCCGCCTCGATACTGTTTTGGAGTCCCTTGGCTACCGGGTGGAAAGGGAGCAGGATCTGCGGCGTAAAGAAATCTTGGAGGCTTTGGATAAAGGGGAAATCAGCTCGGAAGAAGCGATTAAGCTGCTGAAAAATTAGGAAGGGGTCGGATTGGATGCAGCAGGAACAAAGACTGATCCTAAAGATGCTGGAAGAGGGTAAAATCACTGCGGAAGAAGCGGAGGCTCTGCTTAACGCTCTAACTGACGGGCACAGTGCAGAGCAGGGGCCCCAGGAGGACCCTTGGGTAAGGCTGGAAAAATTGGGCGAGGATTTTGCTAGCAAGGTGGAGGCCGCTACCGAAAGGTTTTCCCGTTCTTTAGAGCATAGGACGGAGGGGCTCAGCGAAAAGCTGATCAAGCTGCCGAAAATCTTTGCCAGGTTCCCGTTTGTGAATTATGAACAAGCCCACGAATTCACCCAAGTGCTGCGGGGACGGATGGGAGTTGAAAATGGGATTGGCTCCATTGCCTTGGATAATTTTAACGGGCCGCTCCAGGTTGAAGGCTGGGCGGAAGAAGGCTGGCAGCTCATTGTTACCCAGCGCCTGCGGGGCAAGGATAGGGATGCGGTGCGCGGCAGACTGTTCAGCCCCGAGTGGGCCGATGGGGAGGAGCGGAGCAGTTTCGAATTGAGTGTACCCGATCGGGAAGACCGTTTCGTAGCACTCCATCTTATGGTACCGGAAAAACGCGATTACCGTGTGCGGCTCACTGCCTTCAACGGCTCGCTCCACCTGGAAAATTTAACGGCAACTTCTGCCGAATTGGGTACTACCAATGGCTCAGTTATTCTCAACTCGGTGCACGGTGACAGCGTTAGAGGCAAAATCAGCAATGGATCGTGTGAAATGGATGGGGTGCGAGCGGAAACAATCCGTTTCAGGATTGGCAACGGTTCTTACCGGCTGCGCGTTTCCGCCCGTGATGTGGATTGCGTGGCTACTAACGGCTCCATTGATCTGCGTACTGAAAAAATAAGCAAAAACAGCAATTATGCGCTGCAGACCGTCAACGGCTCAATTGAGGTGAAGTTACCGGCTCAGGCCGATCTGGGCACTTCTTTTGAACTGAGTACCTCGGTGGGCCGCATCCACGCCGATTTGGGCCCGCTGGAAAATATACGGGAAAAGCGGGGCGGGGGCGGAGCGGCTCTGTCAGGGCGCACGCTTGGCTTTCAAGAGCAACCGCTAAACCTGTCGCTGGCGGCAGCGAGCATCTCCGGTTCAATTTCCGTATCGGGCTGCGAAGAAGAAGAGGGCTAAACAGGTGGTTTTGGCAGGATAAACATTTATTTTGCAGAAATAAAGGGCGATCAAAGAGGTGGTTGAACCGCCTCTTTTTTCTGGAAAGAGGTGGCAGCAATGATTAAACTAATTGCCTGCGATCTTGACGATACACTTTTGGATCGCAATTCGAGAATAAGCCCTGAAAACAAACGGGTCATCAAAGAAGTATTGGGCAGGGGCCTTACATTTACTATCGCCACGGGCAGGATGTTTCAATCTGCTGCCCCTTTCGCCCGCTCACTGGGCCTTAATTCAGAGCAGCCCTTAGTGTGCTACAACGGTGCTTTGATCAAACGCCTTTCGGGGGAAACCTTGTATCATGATCCTCTGCCTAACGACGTTGCCTGCCTCATTGCCAAGTTGGCTCAAGCCAACGGCTGGACACTGAATGTGTACTACGACGATGAGGTGTATGTGGCGTGCTGGAATGATCTGATCGCCGCCTATGCCCGATTAGTGCAAGCCGATGTGGGGGTAGTGGGGGATCTGGTCCGGTTTCTTGAGGAAGGGGAAAAGAGGCCATCAAAAATGCTGATCACCAATCCCCCAGAACTAGTTCCGCAGCGTATCTCCCAGATTCGCGATCTGGTTGGGGATCGAATCCAAATTGCCCGCTCTCGTCAAAAACTTATCGAGATTACGGGTGCCGATGTCCACAAGGGCAAGGCTTTATTATGGTTGGCTGATTTTCTGGGATTTGCACCCGAAGAGGTGATGGCCATCGGTGACAGCAATAATGATCAAACGATGTTGGCAATGGCCGGGCTGGGAGTAGCTATGGCCAATGCGCCGCGGGAAGTAAAGCAGGCGGCTGATTGCGAGACTCTCTCCAATTCGGAACACGGCGTGGCAGAGGCCATCAGACGGCTGGTTTTAACTTAAACGCAGTGTGAGGGCTGTTAAAAAGAGAAAAAAGGTTTCCGCGAAAAGAGCGAAGTTTCTTTTGCTAAACTAATTAATCTGTGTTATTATGTTAACGTAATATAATATGTTCCGGGTTACACCCGGACATATTTCAAATAGGCCATTTTATGGTGAGAGGAGTTAATTAGTTGGCACAAGTTATTTTAAAGGACATTACCAAACGCTTTGGTAATGTAGTGGCAGTAGACAACATCAGCTTGAACGTGGAAGACAGGGAATTCGTTGTACTGGTAGGCCCATCCGGATGTGGAAAAACCACAACTTTACGGATGGTAGCGGGTCTGGAAGAGATTACCGCAGGCGACATTTACATCGGTGAAACACACGTTAATGATGTTCCCCCCAAAGACAGAGATATCGCGATGGTTTTCCAAAACTATGCCCTTTACCCCCACATGGACGTTTACAACAACATGGCTTTTGGTCTTAAACTCCGCAAGTTCCCCAAAAATGAGATTGATGCCAGGGTGAAGGATGCCGCAAGGTTGTTGGGTATCGAAAACTTACTCGATCGCAAACCAAGGGCTCTTTCAGGCGGACAGCGCCAGAGGGTAGCGGTGGGCCGGGCCATCGTGCGCGAACCAAAAGTGTTTCTCATGGACGAACCCCTTTCCAACTTGGATGCAAAATTGAGGGTGCAGATGAGGGCGGAATTAAGCAAACTGCACAGCCGCCTGCAGGCAACGATTATCTATGTTACCCATGACCAGACTGAAGCGATGACAATGGGTGACCGGATTGTGGTCATGAAAGACGGCCATATCTATCAGGTGGGCGCACCGTTAGAGATCTACAACCATCCGGACAACGTCTTTGTGGCCGGGTTCATTGGCAGTCCCGCCATGAACTTCCTCGATGCGGTACTTAAAAAAGAAGGCGAATCCTACTTTGTGGAAACGAAAACGTTTAAAGTGGAGATTCCCGCTAAAAAGGCCGCTTCAATCAAAAACATCGGCAAATACGCGAATAAGGGCATCGTTTTCGGCATTCGCCCCGAGGATATTGAAGACGCGGCCATTGTGGGGGACGATCCCCGTTACGGTTTCGTTGAAGCGGATGTGGATGTGACCGAGCCCATGGGTTCCGAAGTGTTCGCCTACTTCTCCAGTGGCGATAACACCTTTATTTCCCGTTTAGATGCTGCCACAAAGGCCGCTGCGGGTGCTAAGCACAAGGTGGGCTTTAACATGATGAAAATTCATATTTTCGATCAGGAAACGGAAGAAGTGGTTCGCTAACGGTTCTTTCTCAATAACAGCGAGAGAGTGCCTACGGGTGCTCTCTTTTTTACCCCCAATCCCCAACTGGAAAGATCTACATGGCCTCTAGCAGGAGGAATAGGTAAGGCCAACGAGAATATCTTAGACGAACCACCACCAACCAGGAGATTATAGTGCGACTTCACTAACTTATGTTAGTCATAACAGTGGTGGTTATAGTCCGATTCTGCCAATCGCTCGCCAAAGGAGGTGCACCCCAAGAGGTGCAGAGATCGGACAGGTGCAGCATACATTTTCTCTAAGCAGTAGGAGAACGGAAAGGTGAGGAAACATGGAGACTCCCCTAAGTGTTCTCCGAACACAGCAGACATGCAGCCGCTGCACCGAGGAGAAACAACAAACAAAAAGGGGATAATTAGATTATGAAAAAGACAATTGTTCTTGCTTTAGTCATCGCCTTAGTCGCGGTAGCACCAGTAGCAGCTGCCGGAGTCGATTTTGGCGGTTCGATCGAGACGGAAATTAAAGTGAACAAGAAGGGCGAAGCTGTAACAGTTGTTCCCGGTTCGGAACTGTCCCTCAATCTTGGCGTCTCTGCGGCGCAGGATAAGGTCAGAGCGGGCTTGGAATTTGGTTTGCCCGAAAAAGAAGAAGACGAAGAAGTAGAGGAAATTATGCCTAGCGGCATTACCTTGGGTGACATCGAGCTAAAACAGGCTTTCATCGAAGCCGACGGTGCCTTCTGGCACGGCGGCCCTGAGGCCACAACCCGTTTTGGTACCCTGGGTATTGGTTACAGCCCTTATGCGAGCCTAACCGGCCGCAGCGGTATCAGCATCAGCGGTGTAGATGTGGACATCCTTGACCTGAGCGGTTTTTATGCTTTGGCCGCTGAGGGTAACAAAGACGTTTTAGGTATGCGTACCAACCTCAATCTACTTGATGGCGTTGACTTTGGCGTATCCATCATTCGTGATGCGGACATTATCCGCCTTCAGGCGGACGCCGCCGGTGAGCCCATCGAAGGCTTGCATCTGGCAGGCAGTGCAGCAGCTGACAGAACAGAAGATTCCGGCCTCAAGATGGAGAACCTGTTTAAGGTTGCCGCTGATTACGAACTTGATGAAAATACAAGCGTGACCGTTGGTTACAAACACATCAGCGAGGATTGGGAACCGAAATATGTTGCCGCTAAGACAAAGAACGAAGATGCGGAGCATGACTGGATCCATTTAGAGCGTGCTAAGAACCACGGCGTCTTTGTAGGTATGGAAACTGCCCAGCAGGGCATCCATTTGGCGGCTGACTATGACCAAATGTTTGCTCAGGCAAGCATCGGTGCCGATACTGAGTACGAAGGCTTCAAGTTTGATGTGAAAACAGTGCTTGACGTACCTGCAGTAAGCGCTCTTGCCACTAAGTCCACCACCTTTGGCGTGGGCCGCGAATTCGATGTTATCGAGGGTTTAGCGGTTGATGCCAGATACGAAGGAAAATGGACCGCAGGCGCAGAGAAGAACTTGGTACACACACTAGGCGCTAAGACCACACTTGGCCTTGTACCCGCAGTGGATGGCCTGGAGTTAAGTGCAGAAGTATCCGCAGCCGAAATGAAACTGGACGCGGTAAATTACAAAGTTGGTGCTAAATTTGCCGCACCTAACGGTGTAAACTTGGGCATCGAACATGCTCGCAGCGAAGGAACCACTTTCAATGCAGGCATGAAGGTTGAGTTCTAAGCACACAGAAATATGTTTAGGAAATGGCTCCCGTCTTAACGGGGGCCATTTTTACGTCCTGTTTTAAGAACAACCGGTTTGGGCCGTTGAAAACAAGCCCACCATTCTATTTCTGCAATCACATCTTCAATA